>JBMFUH010000737.1:0-4049 GCA_049966735.1 Isosphaeraceae bacterium | reverse complement strand
AGCACGGCCACCATGCCAAGGGTCACGACGAGCACCATGGCGAGGCCAAGCATCATGCCAAGGGGCACGAGCACGAGAAGGAGTGTGAGGAGTGCGAGCACGGCCACCATGCCAAGGGTCACGACGAGCACCATGGCGAGGCCAAGCATCACGACCACGAGTAAGCAGAGAGGGACCGCCCACGCAGTTCGCTGGGTAATGGGCTGACCGTCCCTTTTCGAGGCCACTCACTGTGTGGACAAAACCCTGGTGTGAGTGGCCGCTTCATGCTTTTCTTGTCTTTGATGTGACTCACGACTCGGAGGCACGCTGACGATTTCGCGTCGGAAGTCCTTTGGTAAAAATCACTTGATGTGCAGCATGCTCCGTCCACGGTGCTCCGGAAGCACCGTGGCACCACTGGCCCCCCAAATGCCACGTCAATGACCGCCGATTGTTCACTATCACGGGCGTATCGGACAGTCCTCGTAAGTGAACAACCGTCTCGATCAGAGGTATGCCCCACGACCCGTAGCCAACCTGAACTCAGCGCACTCTCGTGAAATCACGAACCGTCGATCGCGAGTGAAGTGACGTCAGTGTTGTTGGCCCGAGGTCTCGCTTACAGTGCGCTGCGGAAGTAAATGATGTCGCCGTCCTTGACGATGTAGTCTTTGCCTTCGAGCCGGAGCAGGTGTTTGGCCTTGGCTTCCTTGAGCGAGCCGGCGGCGTGCAGGTCGTCGTAGGCGGTCACCTCGGCGCGGACGAATCCCTTGGCCAGGTCGGTGTGGATCTTGCCAGCAGCCTCGACGGCGGTCGCTCCTCGCTCCAGGTTCCAACCCCGGACTTCCGGCTCGCCGGCGGTGAAGAAGGTGATGATGCCGACGGCGTCGTACGAGGCGCGGATGATCCGGTTGCGGCCCAGCTCGGTGACGCCCAGGTCGGTCATGAAGACCGCGCGCTCATCGGGATCGAGCGCGGCCAGGTCGAGCTCGAGCTTGGCGTCGAGGGCCAGCACGTCTCCTGCCAGTTCGCGGAGCGAGGCGGGAACCTCCTGGCCTTGAACCAGGTTGAGCACGACCACCTGAGGTTTGTCGGTGAGCAGACCGAAGGAACGCAGATGCTTCTTCTCGTCGGCCGAAAGGCCCATCGTGGCGACGAACTTCCCGTCCTCGAGCGTCGCCCGCACGCGTTTCACGACCGACAGCTCTTTCTCCTGGTGCTCCCAGTCCGGGCGGTGTTTCTTGACGCTGGTCTCGAGTCGCTCGGCCCGGTTGGTCACGACCCCCAGGTCGGCGAAGAGCATCTCCTCGCGGAAGGCGGCCAGCTCGGCGGTCGGATCGCCTCCCGAGAAGCCATTCAGAACGATAAGCAGCGCGTCTCCCTCACGGATGACGGCCAGCCGCTGGGGATTGTCGCCATGGGTGCCCGGCAAGAGCCCTGGCGTATCGAGAAACTCCACCGTGGCCGGGGTAGTCTTCTTGGGGTTGTGCAGCGAGGCGAGGAAGTCAAGCCGGGGGTCAACCAGCACGGCCATGCCAACCTGGCCCGAATGCACCTTGCCGGGGTCCGACGCTGTTCCGGTGAGAAGCTGAAACAGGGTGCTCTTGCCGCCCCCTGCAAATCCAACGAGTCCCACACGCATGTTAGTTGTCAGTTGTTAGTTGTTAGAGTTGTCAGTTGGCAGCGGGTAGTGTAGGCAGGATACACCAGCAACTAGCAGCTAGCAACTACACTCCGCTCCAGCAGGTCGAGGTTGTGTTCCAGGTCCCGCAGGGTCTCTTGATCGAGTTGCTGGCGGCCGAACCGGACGCGGTAAAACGCCTCGACGATTCGCTCGGGAACGTCCGCCACAACCCGCGTCTGGGCGCTCTTACCGGTCAGGAACCGCGCCGCGCGGAGGGCGAACTCGTTTTGAGTCTCAGCGGGACTGCGCTCCAGCTCAAACTCGGCGAGAAGCTGGGCGAGCCGGCGGTAAAACAAAATGCCGGGAGTGAGAGCGGCTTCGTCTTCGTCGGGTCCGCGCCAGAATCGGAGTAACCGCCGGAGCAGCCAGGATACCAGTCGGAAGAGGAGCGCCGCTAGCAAGAGAACCAGGAAGGAAACAATGAAGCCCCGAACACTGATGAATGAGCCGATGCTCTGGAAGTGAAAGAGGCCGATTGCGGTGTCCTTGGTCCAGTGCCAGAGTGTGATGTAGCCGTCACGCACGCGCCGGACCGTATAGGTGATGGGGTTGTAAAGTAACCGATTTTGCCGCGCGGAGTCGTAGCCCAGGACGTAGAAGACCCAGATGTAGCGGAGGATGTCCGTGATGGGGCGGAGCAGGGCGGCGAGGCCGCCGACCTGAGCCACCGACTCGTCGCGACTGATTCCGGGGGTGGGATCCAGGGTAACCCAGTGAGCGGCGCCATTCGCTTCCCTGCCCACGTAGGCCTCAACCCAGCTATGAGCGTGCTTTTGCCGGACGTTCATGGACCGGGTCAACTGGTTCCAGTCGCCCCCCTTGAAACCGTTGACAACGCGTGCGGGGATGCCGATGGAGCGAAGGAGCAGGCAAAGCGCGCTGGAGAAGTATTCGCAGTGCCCTTTCTTCCGATTGATCAGGAAGTCCTCAACGGGATCGATCGTGGGATCGACGACGTCCATCTGGAGAGAGTAGCTGAAGATTCCGGAATCGCGGAGATAAACCTCCAGGGCCTGGCACCTGGCCAAGATCGCTTCGGGGCCTTTGCTGGGGAGGTTCTTGACCAGGGGCAGCGCGATCCTGGCCAGGTGGGCCCTCAAGTCCTCGTCCATCTCCTCGAAGACCCTGATGCCGTCTGCGGACGGGGGAAGCTCGCCCTCCTGGGGAGCCTGGATATTGGTGTCGGAGAGCACCGTGTAATCGTAGGATCCGCGGGACTCCGGGCGCCAGATGGTGCCGTCGGCCGGGCTCATGGAGGGAGGCAGCCGGTTCGTCGCCGGGCCCTTGAGCTCGAGAATCGGTCGCATCGCGAAAAGTGAGGGCGAATCGTTGGCCTCCAGTTTGATGTACTGGCGGATCACCACCCGGGGTTTCTCGGGGTCGTTCTTGAATGGCCTGAGCGCGACAATCATCTGCCGAGAGCGCTGGAGTGCCCGTCGCCACCGTCCCCTCTCGTAGTTGCTCAGAGTCACACCACGCCAGAGCGGCTCATCAGCAGGTTGAACGGATTTCCCGAGCTCATCGGTGAACTCGACACTCATCACCACGCTGTCATTTTCCAGGATCTCGCCCAGTTGCCCCAGCCGGACCTCGTCGTCAAAACCGGTCAGATGCTTCGCCATTCCAGCCGATGACCGCGCTCGCGTGGCGCCTGTCTGCCGGGGAAGCAAGAGAAAGAAGAGGCCTCCCAGGACCAGGGTGAGTGTCAAGACTCGCCCACTGGCCGCCAGGAAAGGCAGGTCGAAGAGGCCGCGATAGGGGTCGTCAGCCGTCAGCCGCAACACGCCGCCGGCAGCCGAGTACTCGTCGCTGAAGCGCCCGGCTTCGCGTTGCAGAAAGAAGAGGCCGAGAACCCAGACAGCCAGCATCGCCCACAAGAAAAGCCAGGCGCCGACGACGTCCCCCTGGTTGATCACCGACCCGATGAGCACCTGGGTCAGTCCGATCAAGAAGAGGATCCAGTCGTCGCGGGTCTTCTTGGGCAGGAAGTACCAGATAAGCTGGAGGTAGACCAGCCAGTGCCCCAGCGCATGGATGACCTGAGTCTCGTCGGCGCTGTACTCGAGAAAGAGGATTCCCAGCGTCCCCAGAGCGAGCACGTCGGCAAGGTCGCGGGGAATGCCCCATTGTCCGTTGCGGTCGACCATGAGAAGGGTGAGCACGCCCACGGCACTCACGATGGTGGGCAGGAGCCAGTCGATCCGCGAGTCGGTGGATTCACCGCACAGAATCGCGGTGGCCGCCGAGAGCATGACGTAAAAGCTGGTTCGGTAAATCAGGTTGCTGTTCACGGTGGCGGCTCTCTCCAGGGCCCTCGCCGGACGGGCTCACCGCCCCGCGAGTTCTCCGTCGACGGACGGGACGTTGCGCAGGCGCTCTTCCT
>JBMFUH010000736.1:0-4051 GCA_049966735.1 Isosphaeraceae bacterium | reverse complement strand
GTTAAAGTGGGCTAACGGCGACGAGTGACCTCCAAGAGGCCGGGAATTGCTGCAAAGTTCATCAAGGGGGCCAAACGGGCCCACGGACTGGAGCTCGATTACACCGGCATCTGGAACGAAAAGCCTTACGACATCGCCTGGATCAAGCTCTTGCGCCAGACACTGGACGCAAACGGCCTGAGCCATGTGGGCATCATCGTCGCCGATCAGTGCGTGGACGTCTGGAAGATTGCCGACGACATCAACCGCGACCCCGCGCTGAAAACCGCGGCAGTCGCCATTGGCGTGCATTACCCCCGCTGCCAGAGCACCCCGGCCGCTCTGCGATCGGGCATGCGGCTCTGGTCCAGCGAGGATGGCCCCTGGAGCGGCGAATGGAACGCCGCCGCGACCGGTAGCCACACTCCCCTCCAGGTCACCTACAACCGCAATTATGTCGTCGGCAAGATGACCAAGACCGAAATCTGGAGCCCGGTCACGAGCTATTACGACAACTTGCCCTTGCCCGGCTCCGGCCTCATGCGCGCCAACACACCCTGGTCGGGACATTACGAACTTCAACCCGCCCTCTGGGTCACCGCTCACACGACGCAATTCGCCGGGCCGGGGTGGAAATACCTCGCCAGCGCTTGCCTGCTGCTTCCCGGTACGGGAAGCAGCGTGGCCCTCCAGTCGCCGAGCGCCAGAGACTACAGCATCATCATCGAAACGTCCGAAGCAAAGATCCCGCGGGCACTGACATTCCAGCTCAAGGGGAACCTTTCCTCGCGAACCGTGCATGTCTGGCGAACAAACGGGAAAGTACAATTCCAGAGGTGTGCCGACATCAACCCGCGGGACAACGCGCTCACGATCACGGTCGATCCCCAGAGCGTTTACTCGTTGACGACGACGGCCGGCCAACGCAAAGGGGGTGCGATCCCTCCACCGCCGGCACCGTTCCCGTACGAATACCACGAAGACTTCGCCAGGTACTCTCCCGGTTCCACGCCGAAATACTGGTCCGATCTCGCCGGCGTGTTCGAGGTGTTCCAGCGGAGCGATCGCAAAGGCAACGCCCTCCGCCAGGTGATTGCCAAGAAAGGCATCGAGTGGCGCCCCAATCCCACCCCAGAATCTCTCTGCGGCGATCCGAGCTGGAAGAACTACACCATCAGCACAGAGGCCCTGATCGAGAAAACGGGATTCGTCTCACTCCTCGGCCGAATTGCCGCCGAGGACCGCTTCTGTCGGCTGAATCTGACGGACCGCGGCGACTGGGACCTGCTGGCGGGCAAGACAAAACTCGCGGGAGGCAAGGTCTCCTGCTCGGCCGGCACCTGGCACACGCTGAAGCTGGGGTTTCAGGACCACACGATCAGCGCGGGGATCGATGGAGTTGAGATCGCCCGCGTCGACGATGAGCGCGTCGACCACGGCAACGTCGGCATCGGCTGCGGCTGGCATCACGCCCAGTTCGCCAACATCACGATCCACTCGTAAAAGCCCGCGAACGACCAGGCTAAATAGCCCTGCACGATCCGGGGAGGGCGAGCCTCCTGGCGAGCCGATCTAGAATGCAGCTCGGCAGAAACCGCGCTCCCCCGGAATCACGAAATGCCACCTGGGCGTTAGGCCGCCACGAGTCCCAGCCAGCGGCGAGACACCCTGGAGCATCTCGATAGGCTACTTTCGCTCGATCGCTCGTTGCTGAGCTCGCAAGCCAGGTGAGACACCATCCTCCTCGTCGCCTTCAAGCTCCAGATGGCCGCACGCCGAGGCGCAAGATATCCGGCCTGAGGGCACGAGCAACCGCCTCGGGCACGCATTCCAGCGCGTGCCAGCCGGCAACGACCGACGCGAAGGGAAACTCGACGTGCGAGTCGAGAAAGTCGATCGCCGCGCCCAGATGCCGTGGAGCGTAATTGTGCAGACCGCGGATTGTCAGGCAGCGGCGGACGAGGTCTTCCATCACAAGCGAAACCGCTCTCGCGGGGTACGTCGCTCCCACCAGCACGATCGTCCCGCCCAGCCGAACCAGCGGATAGAGGTTGTCGAAGGCGTCCGGCAATCCGGTCAGCTCGATCGCCACGTCGACGCCGTGGCCGCCGGTCAGCTCACTCACGCACATCTCCAGCTCGTCGGGGGCGACGACGCAACCGGCGCCGAAACTCCGGGCCAGGCCGCGACGGTCGGGCTTGAGGTCGCAGGCGATCACAGTACAACCGCTCCAGGTCGACGCCCAGGCAGCGGCCGTCACGCCGAGCATCCCGCAACCGCTCACCAGCACGATGCGGTCAGCCAGCTCCCCCACCGCCTCGATCACGCCGGCAACCGTGGCCGTCGCACAGTTCGCCGGGCAAGCGACCTCGTCGGGCAAGCGATCGGGAACGCGGAAGATCGCCGATCCGGGCGCCAGCAAGCAATGCTCGGCCAGGCCGCCGGTCAGCTCGCGCCGCGGCGCCAGCGCCTCGTGACCGTACTTAACCTTGTGTTCACATTTTTGAGGCAACCCGCGCTGGCAGGGGAAGCAGCGTCCGCAACTGGCGACGATGGTCCAGGTCACGCGATCGCCCCGCTCAAGCGGGCGGCCGGCCGCGTCGCGCCTCGGCGCATCCGGTCCGAAGGCGACGATCCGACCGAGGATCTCGTGACCCAGGACGGTCGGAACCGGCTCCTGGCGTCGGCCCTGGATCGTGTGCAGATCGCTCGCACAGAGCGTGCAGGCGATCACCTCGACCAGCACCTCGGCCCCTTGGGGCACGGGCGTCGGGAACTCGCGCAGCTCCAGTGGCAAAGCAGGACCATGAAAGACGAGGGCTCTGGATGACTTGCTCACGACACGCCTCCCGCAGGCACTTCCTGGGCTTTTTCTCGGCCGGCGAAGTCGAACCGGCCCAGCACCACGCCGACGGAGGCCAGCGCGGTGAGCAGCCACGACAGGATGGTATGGAACTGAAGAAAGTCACCTTGCTCTTGCAGGAATGACTTGCCGATCATCACCGCCGTATAGTCAAGATAACCCGCGCCGTCGGCCAGGTACATGAGGAACCCCAGGTTTCCTCGCTCGCGGGTCGTCGCCGGCAGCCGCTCGAAAACGGTCATGTGCATGGCCACGTACGGCAAGCAGAGACCAAGCCGCCCACAGCTCTGTCCCGCCTGGGCGTGGATGAGAGACCTTCTGTGGAATCTCTCTCCGCTCCCCAGGGGCTTTGCTGCCGACCTGGTTACTTCTCGGCTGTTCGTGGCGTGCGTTCGCATGCAACCATGCCGACTGCAATCTATACCCGGTCGCGCTGGCTGTCAAATTGTGGTCATCGCCCGCATCGATTCTCATCCTTACTCTGAGCGATTTCACGTGATGCGGGGCCAGCGCCTGACTCGCCGCAACGCGACTGACCGCTTGACACCCGCTCACGCGCTTTCTTACAACGTCTTTTGAACTGAGTCATCTCCCCAACCATGTGGCTTTCCGGAAAGAGGAGCCCGACCATGGATCAACCCTTCGGCCATCCCCGCGGCGGCATTCATCGGCGTCACTTCCTGGCGTCCGCGGCAGCGCTACCCATGCTCTCGGCCGTTCACGTCTCCGCCTCGGAGGCGCGCGAAGGAGAGGTTCAAGCAAAGCCCCGGAGTCTCGGCTTGCCGGGGCCCTATCCGGGACGGGTCATCGAGGCGCGCAATCCCCGGATGATCGCGAACGGCACCAAGGACCGCGCGGCGATCAAGGAGACCCTGGCCCGCGGAATGAGAGAGCTGACCGGCGCCGATCATGCCGTGGAAGCCTGGCGAACGTTCTTCGAGCCCGGCGACGTCGTCGCGATCAAGATGAACCCGGTGGGCAATCCGCTGGCGAACACCAGCAGCGAGCTGATGCTCGAGGTCATCGAGGGCCTCAAGTCGGCAGGCGTCAAGACCGGCGACATCTTCGTCTACGAGCGCTATCGCGACGATTTCATCGAGGCCGGGATGCACAAGGCCGTTCCCGACGGGATCAAATGGGGCGGACTGACGCCCGTGGGTGATGACAGCCAGCTTCTGATCGATTGGCCCTCCTGGCGGCACGATCCCA
>JBMFUH010000735.1:0-4052 GCA_049966735.1 Isosphaeraceae bacterium | reverse complement strand
CTCAGCCAGGATGAGGACCAGAGAACCGCGCGCGCCGCGTGCATCAAGGAATGGGCAGATCTGGCCAGTTCCAGACGGGCCCGGCCGCTCTCTTGTCCCGGAAACAGAGCAGAGATCGAGCCGCTCACAGGAGGAAAACATCCCATGCCCACAGGATCGGATTTGATCTCGCTGATCGCGAGTCGCCAGAACCTGGACGATTACCAGAAGACCCACTGGTCCGGCAATTTCGCCGAGTACCTGGACATCGTGAGGCGCGATCCCAGCGTGATTCGCTCGGCGTACCAGCGCCTTTACGACATGATCACGAGCAAGGGGACCGAGGAGATCGTCGTCAACAAGGAGAAGCTGGTTCGCTACCGCTTCTTCGAGGATCCGGACAACAACGGTGAAGACGCGATCTATGGCCTGGAACGGACGATGATCAACCTCGTCAACGTGCTCAAGAGCGCGGCCCACGGATACGGCACGGAGCGGCGGGTGCTGCTCTTGCACGGTCCGGTCGGCAGCTCCAAGAGCACGCTGGTTCGCTTGCTCAAGAAAGGGCTGGAGCGCTATTCCCGCACCGAGGAGGGGAGGCTCTTCACCTTTGCCTGGAAGGAGATCGGATCGGAAGGCGAGGAGATCTACACCGATTGCCCGATGCACGAGGAGCCGTTGCACCTGGTGCCCCATGAAGATCGCGCCGAGGTCGTGCGGCAGCTCATCGCCGAGGCGCCGCCTCACCCCTACGGGATCAGCATCGAGGGAGATCTGTGCCCCTTCTGCCGCCAGATGTTCAACGAGCGCATGGAGCGGCACGGCGGCGACTGGTCGCGAGTGGTGGAGGACGTCCGGGTTCGCCGGCTCGGGCTTTCCGAGCAGGACCGCGTGGGCATCGGCACGTTCCAGCCCAAGGACGAGAAGAACCAGGACGCCACCGAGCTGACGGGCGACATCAACTACCGGAAGATCGCCGAGTACGGGACCGAGAGCGATCCGCGCGCGTTCAATTTCGACGGCGAGTTCAACATCGCCAACCGGGGCATCATCGAGTTCATCGAGGTTCTCAAGCTCGACGTCGCGTTCCTCTACGATCTTCTGGGCGCCAGCCAGGAACACAAGATCAAACCCAAGAAGTTCGCCCAGACCGACATCGACGAGGTGATCATCGGCCATACCAACGAGCCGGAATACAAGAAGCTCCAGTCCAACGAGTTCATGGAAGCGCTGCGGGACCGAACCGTGAAGATCGACGTCCCCTACGTGACCAGGCTGGCCGACGAGATCCGGATCTACGAGAAGGATTACAACGACCGCAAGGTCCGGGGCAAGCGGCTGGCGCCGCACACGCTCGAGGTCGCCGCCATGTGGGCCATTCTCACCCGGCTGGAGGAGCCCAAGAACGCCGGGTTGACCCTGATGCAGAAGCTCAAGCTCTACAACGGCAAGACCCTTCCCGGCTTCACCGAGGACAACATCAAGGAGCTGCGTGAGGAGGCCGAGCGCGAGGGGATGCAGGGGATCAGCCCGCGGTATGTCCAGGACAAGATCTCCAACGCCCTAGTCGCCCACCCCAACGAGCGGTCGATCAACCCGTTCATGGTGCTCAACGAGCTGGAGGCGGGACTCAAGCATCACTCGCTGATCAACAGCGACGAGACGCGCAAGCATTACCGGCACTTGCTTTCCCTGGTCAAGGAGGAATACGAGGACATCGTGAAGAACGAGGTGCAGCGGGCCATCGCCGCCGACGAGGACGCGCTGACGCGCCTCTGCGGCAACTACATCGACAACGTCAAGGCGTACACCCAGCGCGAGAAGGTCAAGAACAAGTACACCGGGCAGACGGAGGAACCGGACGAGCGGTTGATGCGGTCGATCGAGGAGAAGATCGACATCCCCGAAAGCCGCAAGGACGATTTCCGCCGGGAGATCATGAACTACATCGGAGCGCTGTCCCTCGACGGCCGGAAGTTCGACTACCGGACCAACGAGCGGCTCCAGAAAGCGCTCGAGCTGAAGCTGTTCCAGGATCAAAAAGACACGATCAAGCTCACGAGCCTGGTCTCGAGCGTGGTCGACAAGGACACCCAGGAGAAGATCGACATCGTCAAGGCCCGTCTGATCCGGAACTACGGCTACGACGAGGACTCGGCGACCGACGTCTTGAATTACGTCGCCAGCATCTTCGCCCGGGGAGACGTCAAACGCGGCAGCCACTAGTCCAGAGGGACGGCCCGGGCGCGGGGTGGGGATGCTTGTGTTTTCCCAGCCCGCTATCAGGGTGACTTTCTGGAAGCGCGGCAGGGGCCAGGCGGCAATCGCCCCCCAGGCGAGCATGGCGCGCCGCGAAGTTGGGCACGGGAATCAGGACAGGGTTTTCCGGAGTGATCTGTGCAACGGAAGTTCGGATTGTTCCTTGAATCCGGGAGAGGCCTCGGTCTAGAATTTGCTAGAAGGGAGAGGGATCAAGGCTTCACGCCCCCGGAACAGGACCGTGCGCGGTCATCGCCTTCACGCCCTGTCCTTTTCAGATGCTCATCGCGGCGCCGATGCTGATCCGAGCGGTCGGGAATTTCTTGCTCTTTTCCATTGAACACGCGGTCGGATCGTCGATCCCTCCGGCTTGCCGGAGGGTTTTCGTGCGCGGGCGAACCGGACACCTGGTTCACAGTCGCACGGCAAGGTCGATCCGGCTGGATCGAGTCCAGGGTTGATCGAGACTTGACGGAGGCAATTTCGGCTGATCCCGGGAAAGGGCGGCCGGATCGGAATAGGTTGCTCCGATGCCAATGCGGCTGGGGCAGGGGGGGCCGCGGTGCGAAAAATCGATCGAGATGCCAATCGGTTCAAGCAGATCGTCCGAGGCAAGATCAAGTCGGACCTGCGCAAATACATCACCCACGGCGAGATGATCGGCAAGACGGGTGGTGAATTCGTCTCGATCCCCTTGCCGCAGATCGAGATTCCCGAGTTTCGCTACGGCAGCAAGAATCGCGGGGGCGTGGGACAGGGGCCCGGCGACGTGGGGACCCCGATCGGCCGTTCCAGCGATGGTGAGTCGGGGCCGGGGGCCGGCGAGGCGCCCGGGGAGCATATCCTGGAAGTGGAGCTGACCCTGGATGACCTGGCCCAGATCCTGGGCGAGGAACTGGCCCTTCCCCGGATCGAACCCAAGGGACGGGCGAACATCATCGAGGAGAAAGACAAGTACACGGGCATCCGCCAGACTGGACCGGAGAGCCTGCGGCACTTCAAACGCACCTACAAAAAGGCGCTCAAACGGCAGATCGCGTCGAACCAGTACGACCCGCGCGACCCGGTGGTCATTCCCGTTCGCGAGGACAAACTCTACCGTTCCTGGAATCCCGTCGCCGTTCCCCAGTTCAACGCCGTGGTGCTCTACCTGATGGATGTTTCGGGCTCGATGACCGACGACCAAAAGGAAATCGTCCGCACCGAGGCCTTCTGGATCGACACCTGGCTCAAGAGCCAGTACGACGGCGTGACCACCAGGTACATCATCCACGACGCCGTGGCCCGCGAGGTCGACGAACACACCTTCTACCACACTCGGGAGAGTGGCGGCACGCGGATCAGCTCGGCCTATTCGCTGGCCAACAAGATCATCGACGAATCGCATTCGCCGATGGACTGGAACATCTACGTCCTGCACTTTTCCGACGGTGACAACTGGGGCGAGGACAATCGCCACTGCATCGGCCTCTTGCGCGACCAGCTTCTGCCCAAGTGCAACCTCTTCTGCTACGGGCAGGTCGAAAGCCCCTACGGCTCCGGCGAGTTCTACCGAGAGCTGGAGGAAGCCTTCGACCAGGTGCCCAATCTGGCCCTCTCCGAAATCCGCAACAAGGAAGGCATTTACGACTCGATCAAGGAGTTTCTGGGACGGGGCCGCTGAGGCGCGCCCCAACGAGGAGACGCGCCCATGTCGAGATCGCGCAGGTTCGTCGTCGCGCTGGGATTTCTGGCTGTTCTTCTGCCGGTTGCCATGGTGCCAACGGCTCTTGCCGGCGGCGGCAAGGGGGATTCGCCCGTAGCCAAGCTCCGCG
>JBMFUH010000734.1:0-4062 GCA_049966735.1 Isosphaeraceae bacterium | reverse complement strand
TCGGTCCGCACAGCGGACCCTACGGTGAGCGATCGACCCGAAAACCGCTCTAGAGTCTCAGCCGCCCTCCAATTTGTGTCCTAGCATTCTTCCAGGCGCGGTCCGCAATGATTCTGCGCGACGGGTCGGCAGTACGGCGGCCGACGTACAAGGTTCTGGAGGAGGGGGGCGAGCGAATCCGGCCCTTCGTCAGGCACGATGCACAGACGGCTAGC
The DNA here is from genome assembly GCA_049966735.1 of Isosphaeraceae bacterium. Taxonomy (GTDB): domain Bacteria; phylum Planctomycetota; class Planctomycetia; order Isosphaerales; family Isosphaeraceae; genus Aquisphaera. The sequence continues at coordinate 3,847 of JBMFUH010000734.1, read as the reverse complement.
GTTACGGATGAGCCTCCTGCTGGTGGCGGCCCTTCTGGAAGGCCTCATGTTCATCTTCCATGTGCGCGACATGGAGAGCGAACGCTTGAGGAGAGACCTCAGGTCGCTCTCCGAATCCCTGGCGCTGATGATCGGGCACCGGCAGATCGAACTTCTGAGAAAAGAGCCCGCGAACCAGCTCGTCGGCAAGGGGACGAAAGATGGCAGCGAGGAGATCGGCAGGCTCCTCGATGAGTTCCGCGCCATCAAGGCGCGATATCCCGGGTTTTGCCGGGTCGACATCGTGGAACAGCGCGGCAAGCAGCTTCACAGCTTGCTCAGCTCGGAAGACGATGACCCCGAAACGTGGAGAGTTGGTCGTCTCTCGGAGCCGATCTCGTCGCCTGAATCACGAGGCAGCCCCAGTCGGGACCTGTTTTTGGTTCAGAACAAGCGGCCGACGCAAGTGGCCTGCGCCACGGTCAGGGGCGAGAGCAACCCCTCCATCATGGTGAGGCTCGAGACCGACGGGATTGAACGCGCAAACGGATACTTCGGCTGGCAGATGCTCACGGTCAGCATCGTGGTCGTCGGCCTCCTCTGGATCACGCTGCTCTGGTGGCAGTTGCATCGTGAAGCCCGCAGCGCCGAGAAGATCCTGGCTTCTGAGGCCCAGCTCCAGGAGCGAGCGCGTCTCTCCCAGACGGTTGCCGAGATCGGTGTGGTCTTGACCCGCGAGGAATCGATTCGTGCGCTCCTTCAGAGCTCGTTGAGCGTGCTGTCGCGGCAGCTTCAGGCTCCAGCACGCGTCTGGGTGGTCGATCAGGAGACGAGCGCTCTCGTGCTCCGCGCCAGCGCCGGTTCGGTCGATCTTCCTGCCCAGGCTCTCGAGCAACAGGTGTTGACTCAGGTCGCCGCCAGCGGCGAGAAGGTCATCCTGGGCCAGATCGAGGAGAGCAAACAGGCTGCTCTTGCCTCGCACGACGGAGCTGCGCTGGCCGCTATCGGACTGCCCCTGACCTCGGCGGCCGCCCTGGAAGGCGTGCTCATTGTCTTCTTCTCCGGTCCGCCTTCGTCCGCCGCGATCACGGCCCTGGAAACCGTGGCCGACGAGGTGACTCTCGGCATCGCGCGGCTGCGCTTGATCGAGCACCTCGGCTCGGCCCGTCGAGCCGCTGAAGCGGCCAATCGCGCCAAGAGCGAGTTCCTGGCCAACATGAGCCACGAGATCCGCACTCCGATGAACGGTGTGATCGGCATGACCGAACTGATGCTGGACACGGAGCTTGACCCCCGCCAGCGCGAGTATCTCGAGATCGTCCGGCATTCCTCGGAGTCGCTCCTGACCGTCATCAACGACATTCTCGATTTCTCCAAGATCGAGGCCCGGAAGCTGGTTCTCGACCCGGTCCCCTTCACACTCCGCGAGATGGTGGAGGGGACCATTCGAACGCTCGCCGAGCGCGCTCATGCCCAGGGGCTGGAACTCGCCTGCCGGATCAGGCCGGAGGTCACCGACTGCGTCATCGGCGATGCCAACCGGCTCAGGCAAATCTTGATCAACCTCGTGGGCAACGCGATCAAGTTCACGGAGCACGGTGAGGTCCTCGTCACGGTCGAGCAGGCGCAGGGAGACGAGCCGAAAAGCGAAGTCACCCTGCTCGTCACGGTGAGCGATACGGGAGTGGGCATCCCCGCGGACAAACTCGACCTGATCTTCGAGCCCTTCGAGCAGGCCGACGGTTCCACCACCAGGCGACACGGCGGGACCGGGCTGGGATTGGCCATTTCCAGTCATCTGATTGAATTGATGGGAGGCCGGATCACCGCGGAAAGTCAAGTGGGCCGGGGAAGCACCTTCCGGTTTTCCATCCGCCTGGGGCTGGCCGACCCCGCGGACGGGCAAGCGGCCGAGGACAGGAAGAATCAACTTGCCGGCATGCCGGTACTGGTGGTCGACGACAATGCCACGAACCGGCGCATTCTCGAGGAGATCCTCAGATCGTGGTCGATGGTTCCGACCGTGGTCGCCAGCGGCAAGGAAGCCCTGCTGGTCTTGAAGAGGGCCGCGGTTGAGACACGGAATTTCGCCGCCATCCTCTTCGATCTCATGATGCCGGAGATGGACGGAATCGAGCTGGCCAGCCGCGTGCGAGAACTGCCGGCGTTCGTGAAAACTCCCCTCGTCATCCTGACCTCGGGGGGCGATCTCGGGCCGGAACTTCCCCATCGGCAGCTCGATATCGCGGCGGTTCTCTCCAAGCCCGTCCGCCAGTCCGAGCTCTGGCGGACTCTCCGATCCGCGATCGAACCGGCGCCGCCGGTGCAGCACGAGCTTCCTTCTCTCCGCGCGGTCGAGCAATCTCCCAGCGACGAGACCGCTCTGGGCTCCGCGGGAACCCTGAAGATTCTCCTGGCGGAGGACAACCCGGTCAACCAGAAGGTCGTCTCGATCATGCTCCAGCAAAGAAACCATGAAGTGCTGGTCGTGGACGATGGGAGGAAAGCGGTCGACGCTTACCGGGAAGGTCTGTTCGACCTGGTGCTCATGGATATCCAGATGCCCGAGATGGACGGCTTCGAGGCACTCGCTTCGATCCGGCAATGGGAACGCAGGTCCGCAGCGCATACGCCGATCGTCGCCCTCACCGCTCATGCGATGCAAGGCGATCAGGACAAATGCCTCAAGGCCGGCTTCGACGGCTATCTCTCCAAGCCGATTCGTTCCGACCAGCTCGATGGAATGATCGCCGAGATCCGCAACCGGAACGAACCGTCGCCAAGCGGCGTCGCGCAACGCGGATTCGACCACGGATTCGCCCTCGAGCAGCTCGGCGGCGACCAGGTGCTTCTGAGGCAGTTTGTCGAACTTTTCCTCGAGAGCGTTCCCGACCAGATCCAGAAGGTGCGCGAGCCGATCGCGTGTGGCAACGTCCAGGTCGCCGCGCGTGCGGCCCACACCCTGAAGGGATCGGTCAGCCACTTCATCGGTCCGGAAGCGCTCGGCCCGTTTCATGAGCTGGAGCGGCTGTGCAAGGACGAGCGAATCGCGGAAGCCAGAGATCGCCTGGCAACGGTTGAATCGCTTGTCGAGGACCTCCGCGCCGCGATGACCACGAGCCTCCACGATCCGGGCGAGGCGACCTCCGTCGGCTCGACCGGCAAGACTCTTCTCACGACCTGAAACTCCAGCGAGCGGATTTCATGAGCCCCTCACTTACCCTGCCGATCGACAGTACGGAGGCACGGCCCCAATGCGGGGGAGATGCCTCACTTTTTCATGTCCTGATCGTGGATGACAACCCGATTGACCGCCTGCAAGCGAGCTGGCTGGTGGGGCTGGACACCCGCTGTCGAGTCGTCAGCGCCGAAGATGGGGCCCGGGCCCTCGAGCTCATGGCGAACCAGGATGTCGCGATCGTGTTGACGGATCTCAAGATGGAGGGGATGGACGGCCTGGCGCTCGTCCGCGCGGTCCGCAAGGACCATCCTCATGTTCCTGTGATTCTCATGACGGCCCATGGAAGTGAGGACGTGGCAATGGAGGCGCTCAGGTTCGGCGCCACGGATTACGTCCCCAAGGCCAGGCTCACCCAGGACCTGCACGCCATCCTTTCGCGCACGCTCAGGACGGCGACCGCCGGCAACCGGCGCCGCCAGTGCCTCCACTCCCTGCTGCGGCGGGAATCTCGGTTTGAACTGGGGAATGATCCCGACATCCTGCCGCCCTTTCTGGAATTGCTGCAAGACGAGATGAGTCAACTCGGTCGCTGGGACTCCACGGAAGTGATGCGCATGACGATCGCGGTGGACGAAGCGATCAGAAACGCGATGTATCACGGCAACCTCGAAGTCAGATCCGTACAGC
>JBMFUH010000733.1:0-4078 GCA_049966735.1 Isosphaeraceae bacterium | reverse complement strand
CGAAGAGCGTCAGCTCGGCCCGCGGCGGACGCGCCGGCGTGATCTCGCCCGGCAAGCGCATGCCCACAGGTTCCAGCGGAACGCGGATCGGCGCGGGGCGATAGCCCAGCGATTCCGGCGTCCGCTTGCGCCGCGGCAATTGACCCAGCTCGCCCTGGATCAAGGTGCGCGCCTGCTCCAGGTTGATCTCGTCGCCGATATCCAGCGCCAGCGCGAAGTGGACCACCACCGAGAGGGGCTCGCGTTGCCAGTCGGGACGATTGTCCATCAAAATTTGATCAAATGTCTGCTTAGTGGGACTGCCCGCGCTGGGATTGCTCATTGTCTTCGTTCCGGACCCACTTCGTCCTCGACGGCCGACAGGGACAGGTCAAGTCCGCTGGAGGAGACCGGCTCGACCACCGCCTCGACCTCGCTGGCGCCGAGCGTGGGGACTTGGGAGGGCGAGCATCAGCGACGCGGCGAGGAGCCCGCGGTGCAGCAGGTCGCGTGTTTCCTTCGCCAGGTTCGGTGCGCTGCCTTCAATGATCCGTCGGTCAGGCTCGAGCCTCGGGAGGGGAGTTTCCGAGACAGCCCGTTCGTCGGAGTGGAAATCCTCAGTCGTGGAATCGGGATGGGCCATCGAATTCACAAAAAAGAACAGCATTAATCAAGAGGCATCACCTGAAGTCGGTGTGGATACAGTCTCCGGCGCGGCCGGGAAAAACGCGCTGACCAGGCAGCGGAAGCCAGGGATCACATTCTCCCCCGTGATCTCGTCTTCCGCGTGCAGCCGGCGCGAGGTCCCATCGGGATGGTAGACGTCCAGAATGCGCAGCTCGGGGTCGATGACCCAGATGAGCTTCACCCCAGCTCTCCGGTAATCCTCCAGTTTCTCATTGAGTTCCTTGGCCAGATCGTTGGGAGAGAGGACTTCGACAGCAAGATCGGGGGCGATGGAGACATGTCCTTCCTCGGATGCCCGCGCCAGGCTATAGCGTTCGACCCTGATGAAAGCGACATCGGCGCGGCGAACCCTCTTCGGTTTCCAGGCAAAGCATTGGTAGCCCACTTCCGAGCCAAGGACCCATCCCAGATTGCGCTGATCGCAATGAATGCCGAGGACGCAACTCACCCGTGCCGCGACAAGGCTCGACAGCACTGACGTGTTCCGCTCCACAAGTTGGCCATCGATGAGCTCATAGTGACTCTCGTCGGGCATCATGAGCAGCTCTTCCGGAGTGATCTCCCTACAGGGGGAAATCTGAGGCTCCGTACCGCTTTGGGGTACAGTGGCGATCGTCGTGCTCATGAACAAACTCCCGACGACAGGCAATGCGTGATTCGAGTCTCTCCGCCAACTACTATAACAGCTTGTTGAAACGGCTTCAGCCTGTAGGGTCCGCTGTGCGGATCGTGGACAGCGGCTGGGGATCGGTCCGCACAGCGGACCCTACAAGTAACTATACCAGCTTGTTGAAACGGCTTCAGCCCGAATGAGACTCAGGCGCGCGAGGAAGGCCGGAGGCTCATGAAGTAGCGCACGCTTCCGTCGCCCTGGAGAGCATTGAAACCATCCGGGGTGAACCCGCCGATTTGCGGCAACGGCCCATGCCGATCAAACGGGATGTCCTCGGGCTTGGTCCAGGGGATCTCGCGCTGGACCTCGACGGCCAAGATCGTGAACGAAGTCTCATCGCGGGCATCAGCAACGTCAGGCTTGTCTCCCTTGCCCAGCAACGTGTCGGGCCCGGTGAAGACGAAGAACGCGGTATACGTCGGATTCGCGCCTTTCATCCCTGGGTAGCGGTAGACCGCCGGCATTTTATCGAGGAGCTTGCGGTTATGAGGCCCGTCCCAGGGCTCGTCGAAGTTGTAAGCGTTGTACAGCTCCGACTCCCGGGTCTCGCGCGGCCATGGTGTGAACCGGCTCATCTCGTCGAAGTTGTAAGCGTTGTATAGATCCGTCTCCGCCAGGAACGGCAGGATCGCCACCCGCCAGCTATGCGGAACCTTGCCGCTCTTACCTCCGTACAGGACTGGCGCAGGAAGGTGCTTGTGAACCCGTTGGTAGTTGTGGAAGGCGAGGCCGATCTGCTTGAGGCCGCCGCGAGGTCGACGCGGTGGTTGTGTGGCGGCTGGACCGCTGGGGCCGCTCGCTGGCCGACCTGGTGGCGACGCTCCAGGAGCTGAACGCCCTGGGTGTGGGCTTCGTGTCGCTGACGGAGGCCCTGGACCTGACGACGCCCGGGGGCCGTGCGATGGCAGGGCTGCTGGCGGTGTTCGCGGAGTTCGAGCGGGAGATCCTGCGGGAGCGGGTCAAGGCGGGGATCGCCCAGGCCCGTAAGGAGGGCCGGCCGCATGGGCGGCCCCGGACGGCCGCGCTACAGGCCGAGCAGATTCGACGGCTTCAAGCCCAGCACCTGAGCCGGTCGGAGATCGCCCGGCGGCTGGGTATCGGCCGGACCTCAGTTCGACGCATCCTCTCCGAGCAGAGTCGAAGCCAGAGTCTCACACAGTCAAGCTAACGGTCTATTCAAATGGTTGGCAATTGTGGGTGGCAGCGGGCCCGATCGAGTCAGGAACCAGCCACTCCATCTCCGCGACGATGTCACTCCCCGGTGCCATGCGCAAAATCGTTTCGACTCGCCTCGCTAGATCCAACGATCGATCGCCGTGAAGTAACCGGTGTAGCATACCTTCACGAAAACTCATCCTTACCAGAAATGATCCGGGAGCGTCTCCGCATCCGACAAGCAGGACGACCCTGGCTTCGGCGTCAGAAACGGTGATCTTCTGGGCAAATCCTCGGGCAGCGATGCTCGCTTCAGCATAAAGCCCGGACTCGGAAATGACACTGTCGATTCGCCGAGCGAACTCCGAACCTACTCTGTATGGGATAATCGACATTTAAAGGCTCATAGGCCGGCCCAAATCACCTTGATGGCCCCGGTCAAACAATTGGTCGTTGCCGCCCCCGACTCTCCGACCGCGATCGCGTTGGCGGGGTTTCTCAGCGGGATCGTCACCGTATTCCAGAAGGTCTGTGTAGGCACTTCCCAACTCGACGCGCCCACGAGCCGGATCGCGCCTTGCCGCCCCAAGGCATGATAAAATTGCCCCTCGACTCCTGCTACGAAGTGGGTACTCCCGGCGTATTCCGTTATGGTAATGGAGCCGACAGCTGAGCCGCCAGCGGCTGCGAGATAGCACGCCCCACCCCCAGCAACCACGGCGACGCCGACTGCGGCGCCTTGGCCGATTTGGATGTCGGTGTCCTGGTCACCGGGGTGAGTCAGGTAGTGCCAATAATCGGCCCAGAAACTCTCGTACTCGCCTGTGGGGTCGGTCGCGTTCGTGGGGTGATTCCCGACGTAGCGGTAGAGATTCGCGTCCCCGCCCTCGAAAGCGATCGGGTCTTCGGCGGTCCAGCGGCCGATGGTTGGGTCATAAGACATGGGAGGCCCCTCCTAGCTGAGGACGCAACGGACTACCTGTTCCACCTCGGGGATCGGTTCGTTCAGCAGGCCCTCAAGCACTTCGAGGGCGATGACATCGCGCTCCATCTCGATCGGTAGGCCAGGATAACGACGTCGCGGCGGGAAATAAACCCTCAACTTCGGCGTGGAAGCGGGGATACTCCCGTTCAGGGCCGCACGCCGCTGCTTAAGCAAGCCCCACAGGCAGAGGTCGAGCAGACGGTCGTCCGTCACGATCGAGCACGCCGTCGCGAAGCAGTCCACCGCCTCCTTGAGCCGGTCGTTGGCCCGCAGGTTGTGGCCCCGCTTCGCCCAGGCGTGGGCGACCTCCTCCCGCGGCGTGAGCGAGCGGAGGAACTTCGTCTCCGTCTCCCACTTCGTCCCCCGGATGTCGACCGGCCAGCTCAGGTAGTGCTCGTCGGGATAGGTGTTCAACCCCGTCTTGTTGATCTCGATGTTGAACCGCTCGCCCAACGGGTCGTCCCACCGCGCGAACAGGTGGCGGGCGGTCGTGACCAACTTCAGCGGGTAGCCGAGCCGTCGCCCCACGGCGGCCAGCAGCACCGGCAGCGAGGCGCACGTCCCGCCGCGGCCTTCAATGATGCCGTGGATGAAGTCGT
>JBMFUH010000732.1:0-4088 GCA_049966735.1 Isosphaeraceae bacterium | reverse complement strand
GTCCAGGAGATCTTCCGCAATGGCCGAGGCGTCCAGTGGGATGCGAAAGTCGTCGACGCCCTCCTCGCCTGCCGGCCAGACCTGGAAAACATCAGGCAGAAGGGACTCGGCGAGAGCTTGATCGGCGCGGTGAACGTCACCCTGGGACGAGCGTGAAATCGGGGGCCAAGGACACTCGCTTGTCGTCCAATCTCGCCAGCCGCGAGGAATCCTCTTACAATTGAGGATGACGACACCGGACTTCCCTAGGCCGAGGTCCCGCTCATGAAAAGCCCCTTCCCTGGAATGGACCCGTACCTGGAAGCTCAGGGACGCTGGCAGGACTTTCACGGTCGATTGATCACATATGCCTGCGATGCTCTCAGCGGCGGGCTCCCTGATGACTACGTCGCCCAGATGGGCGAGGAAGTTCGGGTCGTGACCTGGAGCAAGGCCCCTGACAAGCTGATGAGGCCCGACGTGGCGGTTGTTCGACCGTTGGGAGCCGTCGCGTCCGAACCGGCTGGGGGGACCGCGGTGGCCACTCTGGCCACGCTGGAGCCGGTCGCCATTCCCTTCGCCTCGGCGGTTGACGAGGTGCGCGATACCTGGATCGAGCTGCGGCGACTGCCCGACGAGCGTCTGATCACGGCGATCGAGATTCTCTCGCCCACCAACAAGGGCTCGAGCGGATTGCCCGAGTACCTGGACAAACGTGATCGCCTGCGAGCGGAAGGGATCAACCTCGTCGAGATTGACCTGCTGATCGCCGGACGTCGGCTACCCATGGCCAGGCCGCTGCCCCCCGGACACTTCTACGCCCTGGTTTCACGCACGACCGAGCCCGAGATCGCCGACGTCTACGCCTGGTCGCTCGCGCATCCCTTGCCCAAGGTCCCGGTCCCGCTGGAAGCCCCCGACCCCGACGTGCTTCTCGATCTCGCCGAGGTCTTCGCTCTGGCATACCAGCGGGGCCGCTACGCCCGTCTGATCAACTACGCCAAGCCGCTCGATCTTCCCCTCCATCCGGAGGACAGGGCCTGGGCGGAGAGCGTGGCGCACGGAGTCGCGGCACACTGAGGGTTGATGACCGTGAACTTGTTCACTTCATTGCGCTGTAATCGGTCGGATTGAGATAAATGGCATCGACCTTGTTGACGATGACGCCGTTCTTGTGGCTCTCGGCGAAGACCCGCTTCCACTCGGGATCATCGCTGAATTCCTTCCAGCACTTCTCGGCGGCCGCGCGGCTGGGGAAAGACACCATGTAAACCAGCTTCGAGTTCTTGCCGTCCTTCTCGTCTTGCGGGGTCCAGAAGCCCACCAGCTCAGCACCGTGCTTCTTGAGCAGAGCACACGTATGATCGCGGAACCGCTTGTGCAAGTCGGTCAGCTTGCCCGGATTGGTGTGGTAGATCCGAAGCTGGTACACGCGGTTGGCCGCCGTCTTCTGGCCCTGCGCGCAGCCGCACTTGCCGCTCTTGCAGCAGCAGGCGCTGGCCGTGGAAGCCTGGCAAGGAGCTGTCTTGGGCTTATCCGCGGCCAGCACCGCCGCACAGAAACCGGCCAAAACCGCGGCCGTGGCGATGGAACGCAACATGAAACGATCCCCTGAAAAGGAAACACAACGGGTTGAAAGCAGAATGCTCCCTTCATTCATATCCCGGAGGCCGGCTCGGCTCAAGTGCCCGGCCGCCGGGACGAGACGACTGTCGCTCGTCGACCCTCGTCCGACAGCCCCGCGCCTAGCGGAACTCACCCGCCGCGGCGCCTGGGGCCTTGCTGGGCGCGGCTTTCTGGTAGCGCTCCTGAAGCCGCTGGATCTGCCTCTCGTAGTTGACCGAGTTTTGCATCTTGACGTTGATGTCGAGTGATTGATTCATCATGGACGAACCCGGAGGCTGGCCCTGTTGCGGCATGTTGCCCTGTGGCTGGCCGCTCTGTCGCTGCTGGGCAGGCTGCGCCGCGGGCTGTGGAGGCTGGCCCACATAGCTCGTGCCGCGATAGAAGGCGTACTGCGTGGTCTCCTTGCGGACAACCGCGGTCACCTGGCCTGTCACCCCCTCGGCCACGAAGGCCCCGCGGAGATCGGTCTCGCCGGAGAAGAACCGCGGATTGGCGCTACCGATCACCTTGACCTGGACCTTCGGTACGACGTTCTTGGTACTCGCGTCGCGGACCGTGACCCGTACCCGCGAGCTGGCCGGCTCCTCGAGCACTTCCAGCTCGAGCGGAGAAACGAGCACGATCCCCGAGGCATAAAGGTTATCACCCCGGATCATCACCAGATATGCACATTCATTCACCAGTGGCAGCTCGATCGTCCTGGAGCGGTCGTCGTAATCCGAGCCATCTCCCAGCGCCACGCTGGTCTCGAAGAGCGGAGTGATCCCCGCCAGATCGATGCCGGCGATCGCGTTGAGATTGCGTCGGGTCAGGTAGAGCTGCATCAGATCGACGGGGTAAACCGTGACCTCCGCCCTGGCGATGTTGCGGTACTCGAGCTTGATTCCCGGCTTGGCCAGAGGTTCCGGGCTCACCACTACCGGCTGGAGACGGACAATGCGCAATCCCCCCTGTACCGCTGCCGGATCTGCCTGGACCGGATCAACCGCCAGCGCGAGGGCCGGCCTCGCCTGGGGACGGACCACCGACACCTCAGGCACCTTCAGCTCCTTGCGGGTGTAGAACTGGATGGCGCTCGCCGCGTCGGTGAACCGGTCAGCGACCTGGCGGTAATACTCGAGCGCCTGGCCAGGCAGCCGGCGCGCGTCGAAGATCTGGCCCAGAATGTAAATGGCCTGCCACTTGTTCGGGCTGGGCTGGTCGGCTCCCGCGGCGTCCTTGTACACGGCCTGGGCGATCTTCTGGGCCACCTCGACGGCCCGGTCGTACTGGCCGAGGTGGAAGTTGGCCAGGGCCTCGCTGTACTGGAAGCTGTCCAGGTACGTGCTCCTGGGATAGAGCCTGGCGAACCGCGACGACAGCTTGACCACCGCCTTGTGATCTTCCAGTTCCAGGAAGGCGCCGACGAGCGCCAGGCTGGCCTCATCGGCCATGGGGCTCTTGGGCGACTGGGCCAGGAAGATCTGGATCAGCCGGATGGTCTGAAGCAACAATTCGGAGCGGGTCACTCCCGCGGCCGCCAGTTCCCGGCGCAGGTTGGGTTCGGTGAAGGCCTCGGCCGCCGCCTTCGCCAGCACCTGGGAAAGGCCGAAGAAGTCGCTGGCGATCGACGGCGTGTTGGGATACGACCGCCAGAGGTCGATCAGGTAGGCCATCGCCTCCAGCGTCTTGCCGCGCTGGCGCAAGAGCTCGCCCACCCGGGCGTCCTCGACATAGCTGGCCTCGACAAGCCCGTGCCAGACGATGATCGCCCGCTCGTATTCGTTGATGTCGCGATAAGCCTTGCCGATTGTCAGCAACTGGTCGAAGCTGAGGATCAGCTCGGGCGACTTCTGCTTCACCACCTCGAAGTACTGCACAACCTTGCGCAGATCATATTCTTTGATGTTGATCAATAGCAGCATCCGCGCCGCGTCCTTGCCCACGTCGTCGCGCAGCGTGTAACCGGCGAAGAGCGGTTCCAGGGCGGCCGCCGCCTCGACATACCGCCCGGCCTCGAAATGGGCCTTGCCGCGCGCGTAGAGCTCGTCCGGCGAGGGCCGGTAGGGATCGGTGTTCTTCTCCCCCGGCGCCAGCACCTTCAGCTCGCCGGGCTGGCCCAGGTGAAACCGGCCAGGCTCGTAGGCGCTTTGCACCTCGGCAGGCAACGTGCGGTACTGGCCGGGCAAGTAGCCGTGGACGTCGTAATGAATGTCGCCGGGGTTTTGATCGGGAGCGAAGTAGAACGTCAGCACACCGTCGGCCAGGGTGTACGAGCTGGCCGAGGTCTGGACCGAACCCTCGATCAACGTGGTGCCGGCGGGAAGATGCTCTCGGACGACCAGAAAATCACGCTCCCAGTCGGGCGTCGTGTAAGGAACGTTCCGCCAGACCCCCAGCCCCACGCGTGCCTTCCCCCCCACCGCGACCTGCGACGCCACATTTTCAAATGTCGACGGATTCAACGCCACGCCGAAGCCGGTGGGCAGGGTCTTGCCGTCGAG
>JBMFUH010000731.1:0-4093 GCA_049966735.1 Isosphaeraceae bacterium | reverse complement strand
AGCTATCGCCGAAGCCGAAGTACTCGCGGTGGACGATTGTCACCTCCCCGCGTCGAACGATCGCCGCCTGGTAAACCGACTCCAGATAATTCTCGCCGTAATCGGTCTGAAACGCGATGTTCACCGCCTTGGCCAGGTGCTGAAGCGCCGCGTTCACGCCCACCTTCCGCGGGTCAACCTCCAGCCCCATGTCCCGCAGCCCACCCGCCCTCCGCGCCGTGACGGTTCCGGCTTGCCTGGAATCGGCCGTGACGGCGACCCCAAGGGGCACATCAGACGGCGCGGCAGACGCCGTCGCAGCCGCGGGGGCCGTTCCGGCGATAGACTGATTTTCATCGGGCGTGGCAGAGGGCGTGATCATGTGCGGTTTACTCTGATGGTTCCTCTGTGCTCCGAACCCCATTCTAGAGCGCTTTCCCGTTGCATGGCAGACAGCCGTCGAGGCAAGCAACCACGATGATACCTTCTCGCTCAGGGAGAAGGAAATCGTACCGCGCCCGGATGCAACTCAATGGTAAACCGCTCTAATCATCGCGAGATCCCGATCCGAGGTGCGGCTGCCGCGTCCGAGGCACATCGTAGAGCAACACCCTGCCGAGGCCATCGGCAACGGCGAGAAGCCGGCCCGGCGAAAAGGCATGGAAAAGGCCACGAGACCCTCGAAACTGATCTTCGGGTGTTTCGGTTATTCCTTCGGCCAGGCTGGCGGGATCGATGATCTTCTCGATTTGTTCCTTCGGCCAGGCTGGCGGGATCGATGATCTTCTCGATTTGTCCCGTGTTGACATGTCGGAGAATTAACCTGTTGGCCGTATCATCCGCGTCTGGCTCGTGCTCGATCACCAGGAGCGATCCATCCGGCGAGAAACCCTGGATCTCGGCGAGCTCATATTGTACCTGGTTACCTCGGCGAAGGTGGTTCGCGTTGCTCAGATCCGCTCCTCGATCAAGACCGGCATGCGGGTGGCGCGGGTCATGATCTGGTAGTAGTGGCTGGCGGGCTCGCAGATCATGTAGACCACGGCGACGCCGTGCTCATCGGGGACGAGGAGGCCGCGAATCCCTTGGCGAATCCGGAACCAGACGCCGTGCTCGAAGCCAAGCTGAGCGGGGATGTCCACGAACACGGGCTCCAGGTTGCGCCAGTAGCCTTCCTCGATGGTCGTTTGCCAGGTCCAGCCGGTGGCCGGCAAGACCCGGCTCTGACGCCGGCCGTTGCCCCAGCGGACGATCTGGAGCCGACCGTCGCGCCAGATCGGCAGCCGCGGCCGGCGGTCGCGATAGTAAAAGCGGATCTCCCGCTCGCCTCCGCGATCGTGGACGCGACGTCCCAGCCCGTATCGTGCCGTCAGCTCCGTGGGCAGCTCGCTCCATGCCAGGGCAATACCGGCGCACATGGGTTTGGGGAGTGGGGAATGGGGAGTGGGGAGTATCGTAGGGTCCGCTGTGCGGACCAAACGCCCCGGCCGCCGATCTTCAACTCGCCACTCACCACTATTAAAAACATACCTTTCCGCGAATGTCACAGATATCATACTCATTGGCCAGATCACGATAGATGGCCGGCAGGTGCAGCGTGGCGGCGCTGCGGAGGGCGAACCGGCCATGGCGATTGTTGACCGCTTCCTTGAGCCGGGCCACGGCCTCGGCCCGCTCGCGCTGGGCGGGTGGGTCGAAGAGGTCGAGCGCCTGCTGGCCGCGGGCGGCAAGGTGCTCGGCGATCAGGTGCATGTGGGTGGCCTGGACGCCGGGCAGCCAGGCCTTGCGCAGGCAGGGGCGGGCCGCCTCGAGCAAGAGGTCGAACCGGTCGGTGGCAACCGGCAGCGTCCGTTGGCCCACGCCGGCATGCCCGGTCTTGTACTGGATGGCGACCGTCACCCTGCCGGTGATCACCTGGTGATACCGCAATTCCTCGATCAACCGCTCGAGGTTGCGGACCAGCCAGGCATAGAGGACCATCGGCAGGGCGGTCGATTCGCCGAACGATCCCCCGCGCGACAGCACCTTGTGCGCGGGCCGCTGGGTGTGGATGGCTTGAACCGGGTCGCCATTGAGCTCCCACCAGAGGACCTCGCCCGAGGCGGTGAGGAGCTTCCGGACCAGCCGCCGGTCGGCCCGCGCCAGGTCGAGGCAGGTCCTGATGCCCCAGGGGGCCAGCCGGGCCGCGCGCCGGCCCGCGATGCCGGTGATCTCGGTCACCGGCCGGTCGGCCAGGAGCCGCGTCTCGGCCTCGCGGTCGAGCACCGCCAATGCCCCGAACGGCTTGGCCGAGTCGGAGATCAGTTTGGCCAGCGTGCGGGTGCGGGCAATGCCCACCGTCACCGGCACGCGCAGGCGATCCCAGATCTCGTCGCGCATCGCCCACGCCAGTTCCTGGAACGATTGTCCCCGGTTCACCACCGCCTGGAAGAAGAACTCGTCGATCGAGTAATACTCCACCCGCGGCGACAGTTCGTGCACCACGTCGAGCATCCGCCGACTCAAGACCTCGTACCAGCGAAAGTCGCGCTTGACGTAGATTCCCTCCGGACATTTGACCAGCGCCTCCCAGATTGGCTCGCCTGTCTTGACCCCCGCCGTCTTCATCTCATAGCTCTTGGCGATGACGCACGCCCCCTGGTTGCCCAGCACCCCCACCGGCTTGCCCAGCAAAAACCCATCCCGTACTCGCTCCGCCGACACGTAAAAACAGTCCGCGTCCAGGTGACCAATCGCCGTCACGTTCTGCTGCGTCTTCATGAACAGAACCATATCATGAACTTCTGGACAGAGCAAGAGACTCGCGGCGAAAAAACGAGACAATTCCAAACAACCTGGATAATTCTGGCCAGGTGAAGGCGCGGGGAAGTGGCTAGTGGTTAGTGGCTAGTGAATGGGATCCTGTCTTCTCGTCACTAGCCATGAGTGAGCCGAAGGCGAGCGCAGCCCCAAGTCACTAGAGCGGTTTGCTCATGCGTTGCTTACAGTTTTCAAGGGATACCGTTGTGATCATACCTTCTCCCCCTGGGAGAAGGTGGCCGGGACGGCCGGATGAGGGAAAATCACCATCCCATCGTGTATGCCCCAGACCCTCATCCGCCCCACGGGAGAAGGAAATCGTACCGCGCCCGGATGCAACTCAATGGTAAACCGCTCGAACGAGCCGAAGAGCTGGTAGGAACTGGCCGGTTACTTGGGGGTCGGCTCGCTGGGGGGCTTGGGAATCTCGATGGACTGGTCGAGGACGGGGCCTTCCTGCTGGGCGGCCTGGGCGCGCTTCTGCATGGCCTCGTACTGCACCTTTTGGTCCAGGCCCTTGATAATGATCTCGGTGTTGTCCTCGACCTGGACGTTGGGAGGAGCCTGGAAGGCGA
Organism: Isosphaeraceae bacterium; assembly: GCA_049966735.1. GTDB lineage: Bacteria > Planctomycetota > Planctomycetia > Isosphaerales > Isosphaeraceae > Aquisphaera. The sequence goes on along the minus strand of JBMFUH010000731.1, from coordinate 740 downwards.
ACTCCTCGGGGCGGATGGTCGGGTTGATCTGAACGTTGGAATAGGTCAACTCGATCTTGCTTGGTTCAATCTGCTCGGTCGGTCTTTTCGGGCCAATAGGCTTGCCGGCCGGGCCGCGGGGACGGGTATCCTTGATGATCGAGGGGACGTGGCCCACCAGAACCAGCTTGTAGGGCCAGCCATCCTCCTTGCCGAGGTAGAGGCTGGTGGTACTGGGAATGAAGGCGGGGAGTGGACCGGTCGCGGCGACGGGGCGCTGATCGGGGCCGGTGAGGCCGTTGCGGGTGCGCCAGGTGCCGCGGAGCAGCCAGACGGGCTTGCCGTCGAGTGTGGCCTCTTCCTTGATCGTGAACTTGATCGTCTGCCGCAGGCCCATCAGCAAGGTTTCGGGGCCGGCCAGACCGATCCGGGAGATGACCTGATCGCGGGTCTGCGCATCAATGTCCGGCGAGGAGAGACGCTCGAGGATGGGCTTGATGCTGAGCTTGCGGAAGATCTTCGTTTCCAGAATCTCCTGGTAGTCCCAGAGCGTTTCGCCATCGCAGATCTGCAGCGTCGTGCCCGGCGAATCGGGGATGCCGGAGACGGTCAGTTTCTGGCTGACGCGCGAGCCGGGGCCCTTGAGGTACCGTCCCTTGATGCTGAAGTCTTGCGTGAGCATCTGAACGTGCTCTAGCATGTCGGCCGAGACGGATTTCAAGGCGGCGAGCTTCTTGATCGCCAGGTCGATCAGGCGTTCG
>JBMFUH010000730.1:0-4096 GCA_049966735.1 Isosphaeraceae bacterium | reverse complement strand
CGCCGAGAAGCAAGTTGAACCCTTCATCACGCCGGCGGAACTCCCAGTCACAGAACTCCCGACGGGCCCCCAGCTCCATCTCGCGGAAGCAATAGTCATAGGACGCCAGGTAGTTCCGTACGGCGTCGCGGGGAAGCTTCGCCAGCGGTTGGCTCAGCCATTTCCCCTGAGCCTCCTGCTCGGCGGCGACCTCGGCCGGTGATTTCTTGAGCTGTTGGGCCTGAGTTTCCCGGCGCAGGCGCATCTCGATCACGTGCTCGATCGCACGATGATAAAAGATCGCCGCGTTGCCCGGAATCTGCTCTTCCGGCTTGGGCAGTAGGCTGTATTTCAGCGCTGGAACCGGGCTCGCGGCCGGCCGGATGGTGATCACCGTGGGCGGCGGAGATTCGTCTTCGTCTTGCCCGTGCGCAGCCCACGGCAGCAGGCCCAGGGCAAGCGCGAAAGTCCAGACAGCAACACGCATCACGAGGGTCCTCCAAGCTTGAAAACCTTGTCGAAATCGTAACGACGCAGGGGCGGAGATGATTCTTCGGCGTTGCCGTCCGACTGGGAAAGCAGCGGAGGAGGGTCGGGCAGGCCGTCGACACCGAAGCGCAGCACTTGCCGCCGCAAGGCGAGCGCCTCGCCGCCGCCCATCGACCAGAGATCATCACGTTCCTCCTCGGACGGAGGCGCCTGGCTGAGGATCTCGACCGGATCGGGCTCGGCGCGACGGCTTTCCGGCAGAGGCGGAACGGCCGGTTGCTGGACGATGACGACCCGGGGCGCCGGGCGGATCGCCAGGGCCACCGATTCGGAGAGGGCAACCAAAGCCAGCGTGGCCGCGATCGACGGCCAGACCCAGCGCCTGTGGGACCGGGCCTGGGCGTGCAAAACGCCGGCCTGGAACATGATCCAGTCGCGGTCGAGCCGGCCGCGCGCCGGGCTGAGCTGGCCGAGCGCTCGTTCAATCTCCTTCAGCTCGGAATCGGGCGGGACTTGCGACATGAGACACCCAACCGTTCTCGTAACGTCGATAAACCACGGGAATAGAGCCGGTGCGCTGCGCTCGACGAGCAGCCGGCGACCACGGCAACCTGTTCAAATGTCAAACCGCCCCAGATGTGGGCGATGATGACCTCGCGCTCCTCGATCGGCAGCGCCTTCAACTCGGCGGCAGCCCGGTCGGGATCGATGGTCTGCGGCCGCTCGGGTGAATCAGCCTCGAACCAGGACTCCGCTTGGCTGGCAGCAACCGCCTCGTGCCGGCTCCGCCGCCGTGCTGCCTTGCCGGCGTCGATGGCCCCGTTGCGCACCACCTGGAAGAGCCAGGCGACCGGATTGTCGGGCAACGAGTGCAGGCCGGCGAGCTTCAAGAACGCATCCTGCACGACGTCTTCCGGCGTCTGGCACCACTGCCGCGCATAAAGCGCGAGCGCGGCCGCGTGCTGGTCCAGAAGTCGTCCGAGCAAGTCCGAATCCATGCGTCTCGTTTCCCTGGGGCATTCGTCGGCTTCCATCATGTAGACGACGGCCGGCTTGTCTCATCCCAGTTTTCCGCCTCCGTTCTGGAAAACGCCAGCCGCAGCCGCGCGCCCGTTCATTCCACCTTTGCCGCATGGCCATGGTCGGGTAGAATGACGCCAGGCAAGCGATCTTGACATCCTGGCGCAAGGGGTTTGGAGTGCGTGTCGGCTATTTCGATTGTTTCAGCGGAATCTCGGGAGACATGACCCTGGGGGCCCTGGTCGACGTGGGGGTCGATGCGCGGCCAATCCAGGAAGCCGTGTCGAGTCTGGGCCTGCCCGGACACGTCGCGTTCGAGACCGTGCGCAAGGGGGGCTTCCGGGCCACCCAGGCCAAGGTCCACGCCCCGCAGGAACACGCCCACCGGCACTGGCATCACATCGAGGCCATCATCGACACCAGCATCCTGACGGCCCGCCAGAAAGACCTGGCCAAGAGGATCTTCCTGCGGCTGGGAGAAGCGGAAGCCAAGGTGCACGGAGTCGACCTGTCCAAGATCCATTTTCACGAGGTGGGCGCGGTCGATTCCATCATCGATATCGTCGGCTCGGCGGTAGGGCTTGATCTGCTGGGCGTCGACCGCTTCGAGGCGAGTCCCATTCCTCCCGGCAAGGGCTGGGTCAAGGCCGCTCACGGCAGGATGCCTCTCCCCGCGCCCGCCACGGCGGAACTCCTCAAAGGCGTTCCGCTGGCCGAGTCGTTCGTCGAGATGGAATTGACCACCCCCACCGGCGCGGCCATCGTGACGACCGTCGCCGAACGATTCGGCAGCCTGCCGCCACTCATGATCGAGACCATCGGCCTGGGCGCCGGCACGCGCGACATTCCCGATCAGCCCAACGTGCTGCGCCTGTTCCTGGGCACGCTCGACCTGCCGCCAGCCAGCGATCGAGTCTGGGTGCTCGAGACCAACCTCGACGACCTCCCCGGCGAGATCATCGGCTACACGATGATCAAGCTGATGGAAGCCGGCGCTGTCGACGCCTTCGTCACACCCATCCAGATGAAGAAGAACCGGCCCGGCGTCATGATCAGCGCCCTCTGCGACGAGGCCCGCATACCGATCCTGGAGGAGGTCCTGTTCCGCGAGACGGCCACGCTGGGAATCCGGCGCTATCCGGTCAGCCGGCACAAGCTGAAGCGGCAGGGGATCGAGGTCGAGACCCCGTACGGGGCGGTCCGCGGCAAGCTCGGCTGGCTCGAGAACCGCCTCCCGACCTTCAGCCCCGAATACGACGATTGCGCCCGTCTCGCCTCGGTCAATGGGGTCGCCCTGCGCGATGTCTACGACGCCGCCAACCTGGCTTACCAGGCCAGGAAGGATTCGGAAGAACCGGCACAGGAGGAAACCTCCGAGGATGCCTCGCATTCGCCTTCCCATTCGCACTCCCATACTCATCCGCATCCCCACTCCCACTGACAAGGTGTGCCGAGCCAAACGCCTGACCTCGATGATCTCGTCACCACGGAAGGACTGATCTGATGTTCGAAGTTCCCTGGCTCCCAGCGGCCTCTCTCCTCGCCGCCCCTGCCCTGTTCTTCCTGGCAACGACCGGCCTGGTGGCCTGGGCCCTATTTCGCCGGTTCGAGACCCTCCGCAGAAGCGTCGACCTTCGCCTCGACGAGCTGAGTCGACGGATGCGGCTCATCGAGGGCGAGAAGATCGACGCCCCGCGCAGTGATCGATTGCCCAGGCCATCCCCGCCCCCTCCGCACTCTGCCTTCCAGGCCGGCGACCGTGAATCGACGCGAATGGGGCCGACCTTGATCGCCATCCCTGACCTTGCCGAGCCGTCTCAGGCGGCTGATCCCCAGGTGGAATCGGACCTCAGCGCGCGGCATGCCGAGGTCTGGGCCCTCGCGGCCACGGGCGCGTCGCCCGAGGAGATCGCGCGTCAGACGGGTCAGCCCGTCGGCCAGGTCGAGCTGATCGTGGGACTCTATCGCCAGGTCCGTTCTTCGAAGGGTCCAGTCGAGCATGCGCGGTCCATCTGAAACGATTGAGGAAAGTCTCGGCCCGGCCTCGCTGGAGTGCCTGCGGCGGACGAGGTCGAGCGTGCTCAACGTCCTGGTGGGCGTGGGGGTGGTCGTCGCCGTTTCCGGACTGGTGCTCCGCGGCCGGACCGGCGGCGCGCTGGAAGGTGCTCAGAAGGTGCTCAGTCAGGCGATGTTGATGGGACTCTTCGGGATTTTCGTCGTCAGCACCATCGTCCGCAGGGTGCTGGGTCGACGATCAAGACTGCGCGATCCACGGCTGCGCGGTTGGCGATTCCTCGTCGGCCACGTCGTGCCCGCGGCCATCGGCGCGCTCGCGGCACCTCTGGGGCTGGTTCACGGCTGGCTGGTCTCGCCCGGGCTCGAAGCGATCCTCCCTTTCTGGGTGGTGGCCGTGCTGCTGGGGATCGTGGCCTATCCCCGCGGCCGGGAACTGGAGGGCTTTGACCAGCCGATGGCCCCCGCCGGAGGGCCGGGCTCATGAGTTCGACGCAGTTCACCTTGCTGACAGTTTACGCCGTGATCGTGGCCATCTGGCCCATCCGCTACGTCGTTTTGCGGTACATTCTCCAGAAGTCTGTCTTCCTTACTC
>JBMFUH010000729.1:0-4096 GCA_049966735.1 Isosphaeraceae bacterium | reverse complement strand
CGCGCAGCCTGTTGATCACCGGATCGATCGAGTTCTCCGAGGGAAAGTACGTGATGAACCGGTGAACCATCACGCTGCTGGGCGACGATCCTCCCTGGTAAGGCATGTCCTTACGCAGTTCCCCCCGCACATCGGTGCCTTGAATTGATAGCTTTTTGATGTTGTCGGTGTCGACCTGATCAAGAAACCAGGGATTGTAATCGACCGTCGTTTCCGGCTTGGGCATGAACTGCCAGAAAATGATGGCAAACCCCCCGATCAGGAGCAGCCAGAGCCAGGGGGGCGTCGGCGAGCCGCTCGTGCCGTTGTTCTTTCGTGCACTAGGGGTAGGCCGACGCGGCGGGTCCTGTTGCGGCGGTCGATTCTCCATGCGATCTCACTCAATTCCCGGACTGCAAAATAGGTTACTCGAAAGCTGCCAACGCCTGCCACGCGGTCCGTTCGTGCTGTTTGACGTCGACCGCTTGATGAATTGTAGCGAACATCCCAGGAAAGATCAGGGGGTAGGTGGTCTTCTGTTAAGATCGCAACCCACCGGTTGGCCAGACGGCGGGGTCTGGAGACCCGCGCCGCACGGAGACGCATGCATGAATCGCCTGCGGCGGGTGATCCGGATCGAAGCGTTCAACGATCGACGGCGACGCTCATTAAGGCAATCTCGAGTGCAACGAGTCAACACGAAACAGCAGAATCACAATTAAGATTGTTTGCAGTACCAGCAAGACCCAGAGCATGCCTGGTGCGGACGTGTCCGGGCCGGTCTCGATCAAGACCGGGTCACCGGCCCTGGTTTCCCGCCGGAGCCTGGCGATCACGCTGTCGATCGACGCCTCTCCCGGGAAGTAGGTGATGAATCGATGCACGACGACGCTGGTCGACGAGTGCCCACCGCGGAACGGCTTAGCCTGACGCAGTTCCCCGCGGACCTCCTTGGCACGGACCCAGAGAATCTTGATGTTGTTACTCTCGACCTGATCGAGAAACCAGGGGCTATAATCCACCGCGACCTCGGTGCGGGGGAGGAACAGCCAGAAGATCAACGCGAATCCGCCGACAAGCAGCACCCAGAGCCAGGGAGGCGCCGAGGAATGCCCGGGCCAGCGCGTTCCCAGCTTGTCGGGAGTTGACTCCGAGTCTGCCTTGGCCGCCGGCGGCGGTTGGTTCTCCATGGGTCCTGCTCGATCGAGGTGGCAGCGCGGGCATCACCCGATCGGCGAATACCGATCTCCCTTGCCGGCGGCAACTCCCCCTGACAGACTGTGTATCCTGATGGCGGCCAAGACGCAAGTGCCCAGGCAGCGACGACCACAGTTCTGGCCGTTCCGTTGTCCCCCTAGCCTCGCCGACGGGCCACGGACTCCCCTCGCTTGGGAAATCCCTCCCCCCCTTGCAGGACCCGCTCGCGGACCTTCAGCTATCCTCAGCCCGTTTTCAAAGTTTCCGCAATCGAGTAGACTACCCTGGCTGGCTTTGGAGATTTCCCAGGATCGTGATCATCGGATAGTCACATGAGGAGGGGATGGGGTCAGGATGCCCCGTCATCCGCCAGGATGCACTCGATCGACACCGCGGCACGGGAAGCGATCTCGCTCTCCGCGGGGCCCGTCCGAGACTGGTTCGTCGCGGCTTACCCCGAGGGCCCAACTCCCGCGCAGGCCCTGGCCTGGCCGTGCATCGCCTCGGGCGAGCATCTGCTTCTCGTCTCTCCCACGGGAACGGGCAAAACGCTCGCCGGGTTCCTGGCGATCCTCGATCGACTCATCCGCGAGTACATCGAAGGAAGGCTTTCCGCCGGGCCGCGCTGCGTCTACATCTCTCCCCTCCGCAGCCTCGGCTACGATATCGAACGCAACCTGACCGTTCCGCTTGACGAGATCACCCGGTTGCTGGGACTCAGCGAAAGCCCGGTGCGCATCGGAGTGCGAACCGGCGATACCTCGCCGCACTTTCGCCGCAAGCTGCGCGATCATCCTCCGCATCTCCTGATCACCACTCCCGAGAGCCTCTCGCTCATGCTGGGCCAGGCAAGCTGGGCCGAGAGCTGGCAATTGGTTGATCATGTGATCGTCGATGAGATTCACTCACTCGTGCCCACCAAGCGAGGGGCCGACCTCGCCGTGTCGCTGGAACGTCTGGCCGAGGGCGCCCGGCGCGACCCCTGCCGCGTCGGCCTGTCGGCCACCTGCCGGCCCGCCGAGCCGGTGGCACGGTTCCTGGTCGGGCCAACCCGCTCCTGCCGCGTCATGGAAGCTCCCGCGCCCCATGGTACTCCTCCGATGGAGATCGATGTCGAATCGCTCATCGCGCCCGGTGAAGCTCCGCGGCGCCGGCTCTCCTACCGTCGCCTGATCCGGCGGTTGCGCCGGGCCATGAAGGTCAACCGCACCACGGTCATCTTCGCCAACACCCGGCCGTTCACCGAGAAGATCACGCACGACCTGAGCCACGATCCCAGGCGCTGGAGTTCGGCAGACACCGAATCGAGCGGTGAAGCGACTCTGCCGACCGTGGCGGCCCATCACTCGGCGCTGGATGCTTGCCGCCGGCGCGAGGTGGAAACCCTGCTCAAGGAGGGAAGGCTCCGCGCGGTCGTGAGCAGCACGAGCCTGGAGCTGGGCGTGGATATCGGCTCGGCCGATCTCTCGGTGCTGGTCGGCCTGCCGGGAGGAGTGGCGCGTTGCGTGCAGCGCGTGGGGCGATCGGGACATCGCCTGGGCGCGGCGTCGCGGGGATTGATCCTCGCCTCCAGCGCGGCCGAGATTGCCGGAGCGGCCGTCACGGCCCGTGCAGCGCGGGCAGGCCGCCTGGAACCGCCGCGCATGATCGAGACGCCTCTCGATGTCCTGTGCCAACAGCTTGTCGCCATGGCTTGCGCGGGCGAGTGCGCCGTGGACGACGCGTTCGCGATGGTGCGCAGAGCCGGTCCGATGGCCAATCTGAGCCGGTCCGACTTCGACGCCTGCCTGGATTATCTCGCCGGCGATCTCGCCGCGCCTGCCGGAGCGTACGAGCCCGAGCCCGGCGCAACGCCGCGCTGGTCGTCGCCGAGGATCTGGAAACGCAACGGCTGGTTCGGCGTCCGGAGCATGCGCGTGGCCCGCTGGTTCTGGAGCAACGTGGGAACCATCAGCTCCGAGGAGACCGCGCAGGTGCTGGTGGACGGCGTGGCCATCGGCACGATCGAGGAGACCTATGCGGAGCGGCTGAGCCCCGGCGACCGCTTCGTGCTCGACGGCCGATCGCTCGAGTTCCAAAGGCGCGACGGACAGATGGTTCATGCCCGCGCCGGCGGGACCGAGCCGGGTTTGCCCGTCTGGCACAGCGATCGCCAGTCGCTGTCCACGGAGTTGGCCCACGAGGTGGCGGAGTTCCGGGCGGAAGGGGCGCGGCGATTGACGCGAGACGGACCTCTGGGCCTGCGGGCCTGGTTGATCGAGCAGCTTGAACTGCGCCCAGGCGCGGCCGTCGTGGTCGCCGAGCTGATCGAATCTCAGGAGCGGCATAGCCAGGTGCCTCGGGTGAACGAACTGCTGGTCGAAGAATATCCTTCGCCGGAGCAGGGGGGGCAGTCGTGCGCGTTTCACGTCCCGCTCAACCGTGCGGCGTGTGAGGCCCTCGGTCGGGCGACGGCGGCACGGCTGGGACGCCGCTTCGGCCGCGACCTGGCGCTTCAGGTCGCCGATCTGGGCTGGTCCATCCGGCTGCCGGACGGGGCGGCGCTGGGCCCTGCCGAGTTCGAGAAGCTGCTCCGCGTGGACCATATCGACGAGGACGTGTTCGAGGGATTGGATCGCGGTGAACTGCCCGCCCGGCGGTTCCGGTACGTGGCAGCCACGGGGCTCTTGGTCCTGCGCAATCCGGAACCGGGCCGGCGAGTGCGCGTGGGGGGAATGAACTGGGTGAGCAAGAGGCTCTTTCCGCTGGTCAAAGCCGCGTGTCCTCAACATCCCTTGCTCCTCGAGACCCGGCGCGAGGTCTTGCACGATCTGCTCGATCTCCCGTCCGCGGTGGACTGGCTGAGGGCGCGTCCGACGGTCGTCTTGCGCAAGCTGCCGTCGCCGTCACCATTCACCACAGCCTGGATCAGCCCGTCGGC
>JBMFUH010000728.1:0-4104 GCA_049966735.1 Isosphaeraceae bacterium | reverse complement strand
CGGCAAATGCTCGACGAGGGGGTGCTGGAGCTGGGGGATGAAGTGTGAAAGGCGTGAGCGGGCCCTGGACTTCAATCTGTCTCGGGGTTCGGGGTCCCTGACTCGAGTGCCCGGTCGAGATCTCGTGTTCCGTGCAGAACGCGAAGAATCTCGATTCCTTTGTCGATGGCGCGATAGAAGACGAGATGATTCGGAAAACCCTCAACGAGGGTGACTCGAAGCCCGATCAACCGTTGGTTGTTGGATTCGTAGGGCTCGCCCAATCCAGGAACCTGTACCAGCCTCTCGAATGTCGCGGCGGCCGCCTCGTAGAATCGAAGGGCGGTCTCCAGGCTCGCTTTCTCCATGAGGTAGCCAGCGTGAGCGTCGAGGTCTCTATCCGCAGCAGGGAGCACGCGCACGACTTTCACGACTGTTCGCTCAACCTTCTGCCTAACCGCTCGTTCAGCCGGCGCTTCTTTGCTTCCCAGTATTCCTTCGTAACGGGGATCGGCTCCCCGGAGTCAAGCCCCTCCAGAAGCAACGCGTCGATGCGTTCCTCCATCCGGCGCTTCTGGTCGGCCCGGATCAATTCGCGTATATATTCGCTCACGCTGCTGTAGCCGCCCGCCGAGACGCGCTCTTGAACGAACTGCTTCATCGACTCGGGCAAGGCGATGTTCATGGTGTCCATGGATAACCCTCCTGTATCACAATCGTGACAGCAATGGCAGGAATTGTCAACGCGCTGCCAAAAACACCCATGTACTGGTCGACGCATTTGCCCTGGGGCGGCTGCACTTGAAGGAAACCGCCGGCCGGATCGGCAAGGTGCGGGACGCCAAGGCTGCCAGCCTCGACGACACGATCCAGGCCCATCTCGAGGAGTACCTGCACCGGATCGCCAAGGTCCTGGAGGCCAACTTCGACGTCCGGCAGCCGTGAGAAGAGTCAAGGAGGGTAAGCAAGAAGTCCCAGAGCCACAAGTCGGCCTGGACGCGACTGCTGGCTCTGGGACAACGAAAAGGCTTCAGCCCAGCAGCCGATCGACCTCGGGCAGAAGCCGGGCGAAGTTGAGCTTGTTGTGGCAGGCCTCGCGAGCGGCCTCAAGGTCGGCGCCGTGCCAGTCGCGCTCTTCCGGGGTCAGCTCGGCATAGCCTTCACGGGCCTCCTGGCGATGGCCGTGATGTTCGTGATAGGTGAGAAAGCGAGCGAGGTCGCCCAGCCGGGCGTTGGTGCCCGCGGCCCGGCTGCAACTGCCGTCGCAGGTGGCGCACATCATCGGCCCGGCCGCCAGGACGGCGTCGCGGAGCTGGTCGAGCTCGGCTTCCTTGAACGGCTCAAACCGCCGGGCGGCGTCGGTGTTCTGATTGATCTGCTGGGTGTTGGTCATGGCCACGCAGGTGGCGGCGAACCGCTCGTCGGTCCAGATGGCGGTGAGCAGCCCTTGATGGGAGTTCAGACCGCGCTCCAGGAGTACCGGAAGGTTGTTCTTGACCTGCGTGTGGCCGGCCATCTGCTTCATCGAAACCAGGCCGATGTTCTTTTTGTAGGCAGCGTCCAGCGCGCGATTGAGGGGCGAGTCCTTGGCAATCCAGGGCGTGTAGGCAACCATGATCACGTCGACGAAGCCGCCTTCCGCCGCGTTCTGGATCTGCTCGGCCTTGAGCGGGTCATGGGTGGAGAAGCCCACGAATCGCACCTTGCCGGTCTTCTTGACCGCCTTGATGGCGTCCTTCATCTCCTTGCTCTTGGGCCAGTCGACCTGGTTGCTGCCCAGACCGTGGAAGAAGAGGAGGTCGATGTAGTCGGTGCCCAGCGCCTCGAGACGCCGTTCCACCTGATGGATCATCTGGCCGGGGCCGCGGACGTGATCCTTCGTGGCCAGGAAGATCTGCTTGCGGACTTCAGGCATGGCGGCGAACCAGGCCTTGAAACGATCCTCCGTCCGGTATCCCGCCGCCGTGTCGAAGTAGCGGGCCCCTCGACTGAAGGCATGGCGCAGCAGGCGGTTAAGTGAATCGGGAGCGCGCCAGGTCCCCGCATTGACGATCGTCACCTCCTGGCCCGTCTTGCCCAGCACCCGCCGGGGCAGATCGGTCGCCTTGGCGGCCGCGGCCTTCTCGCCGGGAAGCGAGGAAGCGGAAGCCTCCGTCCCCAGCGCGGTGGCGGCCACCGCCGCGACAGCACCATGTTGAATGAACTCCCGACGATGCGACAGGGTCGAACCAGTCTCGGACATCGATTACGGCCTCCACGAAAGGGCGGGGGAGGGGAAATCCAAGGAATGTGTAACATGCCGAATAAGATAACCGGTCTGTCATGCGTTGTCGAGGATTCCAGAAATCCTGACTTCCTTTTCAGAAGATGCTTGCACCATAAGATGGGTTTAGTTGAGGCTTTGCGGCGCGTGGTCTAGCGTCAACACTCACCATCGCGCGATGGCTTGCCAGGCAAACCGTGTTCTAGAGTTCCTGGGAAGGAAGAGGGAAAACCACTATCAGAGTGGGGCGCGGGACGTGGAGCTGGGCCCGATGAGCCAACAGCCGCCAGGGTCAACCAATGGCCTGGGCTCACCCTTCCTGCTTTTTCACTCAAGACTTGCGGCGAGCCTGCGGAGCGAGGTCGAGATCATGTCGAGTAACGGGCATACGAGCAACGGAGCAATCGCGGCGCCAGCTCGGGAGGTCGCCAGGAGAGAAAACGATTGCCGTTTGCAGGGTCTCCGCGAACTTGCCGAAAGCCTGGCACGCGAGTTCACGGCCCCGGTGGGCGTTCTCGATCCAGTCCGCCGAACCTGGCAAGTGATCGTGGGCGCGCAGGCCGAAGATCTCCCTCGCCTGGAGAACTCCGTGCTGGAACTGGCGGGGTGCGGCAGCCTTCGGCTGGGCCGTGCTGTCGTCTGGCACTCCCGGGGTGCTGCTGGCCGGGTCTGGTTGATCCTGCCCTTGCCCTGGGCCGATGTCACCGACGCCGTGGCATTCGTGGGCTTCGAAGGCAGCCGCAACGGACGCCAGGAGGGCGACACCTCGTCCGCCCCCGCGGCTCTGCAGGCTGCGCGGCTTCCTCACTGGGGGCCAGTCTGTCCCGACCGGGCTCTCCAGGCCTGGGGACAGAAGCTGGTCAACGAGATGCAGAGCGTCCACGAGACGCATGTCTTTCCCATCGCGACGCCCTCGTCCAGTGATGACGAGAGCGAGCGGATGGTCATCGGGCGCTTGATACGGCGGATGCGAATTTCCGACTCTCCGACCCGATTTCAAGGACTGGCGACCACCGTCCTGAGAACGTCGCTGGGGATGGCCGCGGTGGCGTGGGTCCCGGCGGAAAGCGACGAGCCGGTCGTGGTCAGCGGAGGCGTCGAGGAGTTGCGGCCCTCCGCCTACAGGGCTTTGCTGCCGGCAAATGTCGCCGAGGTGGCCCGCGTGGTCAACGATATGACCAGTGACGAACGAGCCATGTTGCCGCCCTTGGTGCAACGGTTCGCCACGGTCGCCGCGGGGAGCGCGGGCTGGCTTGTCGCCGTCAATCCGGCCGACCTGCGCCCCATCGGCAATTCCGAGATCGAGCGAATGCAATATGTCGCGTCGCTCATCGCCACGCAGGCCAGCAACGCCCAGATCTATGCCGAGCTCAAGGAACTTCTCTTCGGGATCATCCGCGCCCTGACGGCGGCCATCGACGCCAAGGACCCGCGCACTTCCGGCCACTCCGAACGCGTGGCCCGGATCGCGGTCCGCCTGGCGGAAGAGCTGGGAATGCCTCCCCAGAAGCGCAGCGACCTCTACCTTGCCGGGCTCCTGCACGACATCGGCAAGATCGGCATCAACGACCGGGTGCTCCTGAAGGCTGGCCCGCTCACTCCGGAGGAATACCAAATCATCCGGGCGCACGTCGAGATCGGGGTCACCATCCTCAAAGACCTGAAGAAACTGCGCCATATTCTTCCAGGCGTCCGGCATCACCACGAGAGCATGGACGGCACGGGATACCCCGATCGTCTCTCCGGCGAGGACATCCCCTTCGAGGCGCGCATTCTCGCCGTGGCCGACGCCTTCGACGCCATGTCGAGCGACCGGGTGTATCGCAAGCGGCTCACCTCTCCACAGGTCCAGGAGATCTTCC
>JBMFUH010000727.1:0-4112 GCA_049966735.1 Isosphaeraceae bacterium | reverse complement strand
CGCGCCGCCCATGAGTGCGGGACACCTGTCGAAGAGGTCGTTGTACTCGCCGATCGATCCCATCGAGTTGAACATCGCATGCGCGTATTCGCACAGATAAAATGGCTTCGTGAGGTTGGGGTCTCGCGCGATGCGTTCCACCCGCGAGGGGTGGGTGTACATCTCGCTGTCGATGTCGGCCGGATTGTCGCGGCCGATGCCGAACCGCTCGTAGTGATAGGGGCGGCTGGAGTCGATCCGCCGCGCCGCGGCAAGTGCGGCGTGGAAATTCGGGCCGCTGCCCGCCTCGTTGCCCAGCGACCAGATCACGACCGACGGATGGTTCTTGAAGTTCTCGATGTTCGCCACCACCCGGTCGACATGCGCCGCCTTCCACTCGGCCGGGTTCGAGAGCGACTCCGGCCCGTAGCCATAGCCGTGCGACTCGATGTTGGCCTCGGCGTTGAGATAGAGGCCGTACTCGTCACAAAGCTCGTACCACCGCGGGTCGTCCGAGTAGTGACAGGTGCGCACATGATTGCAGTTGCATTGCTTGAGGACCTCGATGTCCTTGATCATCCGCTCCTCGGAGACATAATGTCCCGTATCGGGCCAGTTCTCGTGGCGATTGGCGCCCTTGAGCTTCACGGGCACGCCGTTGATCTTGAACACGCGGCCGTCGATCTCGACCTTGCGGAAGCCGACGCGGGCCGAGACGATCTCCCCCGCTCCGGCGATCCCCGTGCCTCCTTCATGCTGAATGACGAGGGTGTAGAGGTTGGGAGTCTCCGCGGTCCACTTGTCGGGATTGGAGATGCGCAGCGGCGCGAAGGTGAGCTCAATCTCGCCCGGCTTGATCTGCCCGGTGTTCACGGCCGTGATCCGGTTCTCGACCAGCTTTCCAGCCCGATCGTAAAGGCCGGCGCTCAAGGGCCGCTGGTGTGCCGGATGGGCGCCGTAGTTTTTCAGTTTCACGACGAGCACCACCGTGCCGTCGCGGTAGTCCTTGTCGAGGTCGGTCTTCACGAAAAAGTCGCGGATGTGGACCTGGGGCGCACTCCAGAGCGTCACGTTCCGAAAGATCCCCGAGAGCCGCCACATGTCCTGGTCCTCGAGGTAGCTGCCCACGCTGAAGCGGTAGACCTCGACGGCCAGCAGGTTTTCACCCGGTTTGACATACCTGGTGATGTCGAACTCGGCGGCATTCCGGCTGTTGACGCTGTAGCCCACCTTCTGGCCGTTGACCCAGAGGTAAAAGGCCGAGTCGACGCCGTCGAACGTGAGGAAGATCCGGCGCCCCTTCCACACGGCCGGAACCTCGAAGGCGCGGCGATAGCTGCCGACCGGGTTGCGCTCCTTGTACGCGGTCCAGTTCTTCGGCGGGTCGGTCATGACCCGCGGCCAGTCCTTCTGGAAGATGTAGCTGATGTTGCTGTAATAGGGCGTGCCGTAGCCGAGGAGTTGCCAGCAAGAAGGAACAGGAATGTCGTCCCATCTCGAGGCGTCGAACTCGGGCTTGTAGAAGTCGACGGGCCGCTGGTCGGGGTGGGGCACGTAGTGGAACTTCCAGGTGCCGTTGAGACTCCGCGCGAACGACGAATCAGCGCGGCGGGCGGCCAGCGCCTCCTTCAGCGAGGCGTAGGGCATGAGCGTCGCGTGCGCGGGCTCCTTGTCAACCCCTAGGCAGCCGGGATCCTCCAGTTCCGGCGGGAGGCCGGCAAGCGCGGGCGAGGCGTGCAAGGCGATCAGAAGACCGGCCAAAATGCCGAGGCAACACGCGTATCTCATCGGACAAGATCCTCCGGTGCGAACCAGACCAGCCACCAGCCCAGCGCGACCGCGACGCGAGCCGCGCCGATCGTTTCGACCGGGATTCCCAGATGCCGACAAAGCCGAGGCTCGCAGCGGCATCCAGCACCCGATCTCCTAGTATTCGATACGCGCCTCGTCTCCATTTCAACGACCAAGTACCAATTCATCGAGCGCTCCGACAATCTTCAGCACTGGCCCGTCGGCCTCCCCGTTGATCCTGATCGCGGTTGCTCGAGTTCTCTACTGAACAGTACCGCGGTTCGTGGTCGAGGATTCTCCGGTCCTTTGCCGATAAAGGACCGGGGCACGTTCCCTCTCTTGGCTTGGCGCGACATTGCAAAACGGCATTGCATCATTCCAGGTCGCCTTCAGGCGGAACGGGGACCGGCTGACGCCGAGACTGCAGCCAACGGTCTCCCCCTGCGTATGCGACCTCGGTTTGATCCACGCCCTACTTGTCTCGATAGGGCCTGTGCTCGTCGAGAACCCGGTAGATGGTGGGACGGCTGAGGCCCGTTTCCCGGCCAATCTCGGTGATGTTCATTCCGTGCTTCCGGAGGCGTCGGACTCTGGATTCCAGCTCACGGGTGACCTTCAGCCGACGTCCCATCACCGACCCGCCCCAGCGAACGCCCCTGGCCCGCGCGACGGCTTGACCGGCCAGGATCCGCTGACTGCGCACCTCCGACTCGAAGCGGGCGACCGACGCCAACGTCTCCACCGTCCGGCTGCCCTCGGCCGTCGCCAGGTTGAACTCATCTTGCAGGCTGATCAGGTTGACCTGGTGCTCGTTCAGAAATGCGAAGAACTTGACCAGCTCGGAACAGGTCTGCCCCAGGCGGTCGAATCGCCAGCAGACCACCGTGCTGACCTTGCCGGCGGCGATGTCTGCCATCAACTTGTCCCAGACCGGTCGTTTGGCCTCACTTCCGGTCCAGGCGCAGCGGTACCAGCGGTAGCCGCCGGCCGAGGCCCCCGCGCCCGCGTACGCTTTGAGATCGGCCTCCTGCCCGGGCGTTTTCTGGCTCGCTCGAGACCGCCGCAGAAAAAGCGCCACCACCTTGTCATCCTTCCCATCGCTTCGCTTGGCAATCGGGCTCATGATCGCTCTCCATCATCGTGGAACTCGACATCAACAAGTGTGACGGATCACGAACCGGGCTGTCAATTCTCCAGGTGGGATCGTGCGAGACATTTCTCAGCGCGGGGAGGACGCTGTGGTCGTCATGGCCTCACGGTCGATCACCCGCGTCGGTCTCCAACCCAGGGCGCTCGGCATATCGTCGACCCGGCCTCCTCGGCCCAGTTCAACGAAGACCTTTTCTTTCGCTGCCCAGTCATCAGCGACCGGACCGGCGGGGTTCGCGGTCGATGGCGGATGCTTGGCGTCCGGCTGGTAGACAACCGCAATCATGAACCGCCCATCGATGCGCATGATCTCGGCGGTCGTGATGTCGGTATACATGACGATCGCGTTGCCCCGCATGAGCTTCCGAACTTCAGCACGAGTCATGCCCGGCTTGATCGCGCGGTATTTCGCTTGCGCCGAGCGCGCGCGCCGCGGTTCGCGAGAGAAAGCACGCCCATGGACCCGAGCCCCAGGATGAGAGGGGCCGTCAAGCTCAACGCAACCGTCACCGACGGGACGAGGAATCGTAAATGCGGCCCGCGCACTGTTCTTTCCTCCCCGGCCCGTACGTCGCGAATCGATTGCACGCCTTGCCCTTTTCCGGCGTCCATCAGCATCTCCACATCGCAACTGAAGCATACCGCCAAAGCCGCCTACTTGCACTGTTTCCCTGGGCCCGGTCGAATTCGAATCTCCCAGAGCCGTGTCAAAAAAGCTCTCGGATGCGGCATGCCACGTAGAGGGGCCAGAGGTCGAGAAAGTCGGCGGGATCGGCGGGAGGCGTGGCATCGCGGTGGGCGGATCGCCAGGCGTCCCAGGAAGCGATGGTTTCGACGGGAAGGAACTTCTCGACCGGCGGGCAGTGGTCACGCTGGGCCATCGACAGGAGGTGGCGGATGATCGTCGGACGTTCCAGTCGTCGGATCTCCGCCGCTTCGGCAACGGAGAACCCGCGGTCGATCAGGCGAAACGTCCACTCCTCGGTCGAGACGCGCTCCGGGGATGTCTGATCGGCCGCGGAGAACGGTTCCGTGGGAGATTTCGGTTCCGCGGCGGCTGGCCGGGCGCGGGTTCCCCGGCGGATGCGCCGGAGCAGGTCGGGGGGAAGGTCGAGGATCAACTCAGCGGGTTCCTGCTTCTTCAGCCAGTGCCAGCCGGCATCGGTGAGCACGATGACGGGCCGGAAGCGCTC
>JBMFUH010000726.1:0-4114 GCA_049966735.1 Isosphaeraceae bacterium | reverse complement strand
GAAGCGCTGGCGAAATCGTGTCCGGCGTACAAGATTCTCGAAGTTCGTAGTACAGCGCGCCCGCCGCTCTGGTCGAAGGCGTCGTCACGCTTCCCACAGACGGCGCGGTCAACAGGGCTCTCGTTCGATACAATCCACGAAAGGTTCCTTGCATGATTCGATTGGCGAGTAGGGTTTTCACGCTGCTTTTGATCCCTGCCTGCGCGGTGGTGCTCGGCGGGTGTGGTGACGAGACTTCGAACGGCCCCATTGCTGGCGGCCCCGTATCGAAAGGCGCTACGGGAGGCGGACCGGGCTCCGCCGCGGCGTCGAACCCCAAGCTCAAGGCGATCATGACCAAGGTGGGCAAGGGGCCCCAGTCGCTGCAAGACTCGTTGAAAGCGGCGATGAAGGAGCAGCCCCCTGCGTGGGACGCGATCGGTCCGAAGGCGAAGGAGTATGCCCAGCTCGCCGCCGAGGCAGGCAAGTACGACCCGCCCCGGGGCGAGAAGAGTTCCTGGACCAAGTTGACCCAGGCGTTTGCGGAATCTGCCTCCGATCTTGATCAGGCCGCGCAGGCCAAGGACAAGGAAAAGACCTCTGTCGCGCTGGATAGCCTGGGCAACTCCTGCCAATCGTGCCATCGCCAGCACCGGATGATGCGCGGACCTGGCGGCGGCGGTCCATTGGGCGGCGGCCCTCAGAGCGGATCTCCGCCTCCTCAAAGCGGCCCGGCCGGCCCACCCCCGGCGCGGGGCCTGGCGGCCCGGCGACCAAGTAATTAGAATCCTCGAGGGGCAGAGCGGAATGTCCTCTGGCTTCGCCCCTCGATTCTCCCTTCCTCTCGAAGACCACTGCGATCCCCGTTACGGGAACCACCATGAAATCGATCCGGTCTCGCCTGTTGCCAGGAAGTTGCCTGATCGCCGGAATTATCGGACTGGGTGCTTTTGCCGCCGACGAACCGGCCGGTCGACTCGCACACTCGGGGGTCAGCCATGATGGCTATGACAATGCCGTGAGGCCGCAGGACGACTTCTTCCGCCACGTCAACGGCGGCTGGATCGCCAGGACCCAGATTCCGGCCGACCGGCCGATGTACGGGTCGTTCGTGCAACTCCTGGAGAAAAGCGAGGCCGATCTCCGCGCGATCATCGAGGAAGCTTCCCGAGTGAAGGCGCCCGCCGGCTCCGAGGCCCGCAAGATCGGCGATCTGTTCGCCAGCTTCATGGATGAAGAGCGAGTCGACCGCCTCGGTCTTGATCCCTTGAAAAGCGACCTCGGGCAGATCGACGCCATCACCGACAGGGCAGGACTTGTCCGGCTCCTGGGAGGTTTTCAACGGGAAGGCATCGGGGCACTCTTCGGGACGTACGTCCGGCCCGATGACAAGAAATCGACTCGCTATATCGTGAACCTGACCCAGGGGGGCATCGGCCTGCCTGACGAGTCGTACTATCGTGAGGCCAAGTTCAAGCCCATTCGTGAGAAGTACGCCGCTCACATCGAGAAGATGTTTGCACTCGCCGGCATCGCCGACTCGAAAACCGCCGCGGCCCACGTGATGGCGGTTGAGACCGAGCTGGCCAGCCACCACTGGAACCGCGTCAAGACCCGCAACCGGACGCTCACCTACAACAAGAAAAACCGGCGAGAGCTGGAGGCCCTGGCGCCCGGATTCGACTGGCTGGTCTGGCTCGCCGGCATCAAGGCTCCGGAATCAGCGCTCGGCGAGGTCGTCGTCCGTCAGCCCGATTTCTTCACCGCGGCCGCCGAGATGCTGGATAAGGTATCCCTGGGCGACTGGAAGGCATGGTTGAAATGGCATCTACTGGACGACACCGCGCCCTTCTTGAGCAAACCTTTCGTTGACGAGGATTTCGCCTTCAGCGGCAAGGTCCTCACGGGCGCTCCGCAGAACCGCCCGCGCTGGAAACGCGGGGTCGCGCTGGTCGGTCGCGAACTGGGCGAGGCGTTGGGCAAGATCTACGTCGCCAGACGATTTCCTCCCGAGGCCAAGGCCCGGATGAAGGAGCTGGTGGCCAACCTCATCGAGGCCTACCGCGAAGACATCGCTCAACTGGAATGGATGGGCCCCGAGACGCGCAAGAAAGCGCTGGAGAAACTCGCCAAGTTCCGGCCCAAGATCGGCTATCCCGACACGTGGCGCGATTACTCTCGACTCGACATCAAGCGAGACGACCTCTTGGGCAACGTCCGCCGATCGGCCGCGTTCGAGGTGGCCCGCAACCTGGGCAAGCTCGGCAAGCCGGTCGACCGCGATGAATGGTTCATGACCCCGCAAACAGTGAATGCCTACTACAACTCCGGGATGAACGAGATCGTCTTCCCCGCGGCCATCCTGCAACCGCCGTTCTTCGACATGGACGCCGACGACGCGGTCAATTACGGCGGCATCGGCGCAGTGATCGGCCACGAGATCGGCCACGGGTTTGACGATCAGGGGTCGAAGTCCGACGGCGACGGCAACATGATTTCCTGGTGGACCGACGCCGACCGCAAGAAGTTCGAGACCCGCACCAGGATGCTCATCGACCAGTACAGCCAGCTCTCCCCGGCGCAGCTTCCGGGCCGGAAGGTCAACGGAGCGCTGACGATCGGCGAGAATATCGGCGACCTGGGGGGACTGTCCATCGCCTACAAGGCCTATCATCGTTCGCTCCAGGGCCAAGCGGCTCCGGTGATCGACGGCCTCACCGGCGACCAGCGCTTCTTCATGGGCTGGGCCCAGATCTGGCGGAGCAAATACCGCGACGCCGAACTGGCTCGCCGGCTCGCCACCGACCCGCACTCCCCCGCCGAGTTCCGCTGCAACGGCGTGCTCCGCAACCTGCCCGAGTTCTATTCGGCCTTTGGCGTCAAGGAGGGAGACAAGCTCTGGCTGCCAGCCAAGGAAAGGGTGCGAATCTGGTGATTCCAGATCCAGGAGCGTCCGCGCTTTGGTTGACGCTCCCTGACAGACTCCTCGGAATGTCCGGACTTTGATAGGATGTATCAAGCGTTGATTGCCAGTTCGTGACAGCCGTTACCAATGAACTGGGCTCCTGAGTTGGGTTGCTATTCCCAGGAGGAGGGGTCGGCTCATGCCCGATCGCACGACCATGAGTGCCGCGCCGAGGAAGCTGGTCGCGGGCCAGCGACTGGACCAGCCCACGTTTCACGCGCTTTACGAAGCGATGCCGCCCGAGACCCGGGCCGAATTGATCGATGGAGTCGTTTATATGCCCAGCCCAGCGAGTCTTGACCATGGCCGTGCCTACCACCCGGTTGACATGTGGCTCGGCTACTACGCCGAGAATACCCCCGGCGTGGAAGTCCTGGTGGGCGCGACCACGATCCTGGGCTGGAGGAGCGAGCCGGAGCCGGATGCGCTCTTGCGCGTTCTTCCCGAATGCGGAGGGAGGAGCTACGACGAAAAGGGCTATCTTCACGGCGCTCCGGAGCTCGTCGCTGAGGTCTCCAAGGCGACCCGTTACGTGGACCTGGGGCCAAAGCTCGGCGACTACGAGCGGGCCGGAGTGCTGGAGTACGTTGTCCGCGCGATCGATCCGGACGAGGTTTACTGGTTCGGTCAGGAACACGGTGCACTGATTCAACGACTGATCCGCGATGATGGGCTCTACCGTTCGACCGCGTTTCCGGGCCTCTGGCTGGACCCGGAGGCACTTCTGAAGGGAGACAGGCGGCGGCTCCGCGCCGTGGTTGATCTCGGCTGCGCCACGCCGGAACACGCCGCATTCGTTGCCCGGTTGGCCCAGATTCGAGGGCTGGGGACGGAAGCCTCGTAGGCAAGTCTTGCTCTGTCAAAGCTTTTTTGCGAAAAATACGGAGAGATCGCCTTCCACACGTCGAGAAAAGCAATTCCGGAATGGTAGGATAACCGATACGGGTCTTGAGGCCTGTCCGCGAAATCCTCGACAGGCGTGGAATTGGCACGAAAGCTGTTACCCACTTCAGTGTGGACGGGACGAATGTCGCTGCCCGTCCGCCAGGGACCGAACCGGGTGGGTCGGATCGCCCGTTCGTCCAGCTCTCTCGCGGCACGCGCCGCCGAATTCTCATGATGGCCCCACCCAAGTCCGTCGCGCGTCCACCTTTCCGTACCGAGTACCAC
>JBMFUH010000725.1:0-4115 GCA_049966735.1 Isosphaeraceae bacterium | reverse complement strand
CAAGAGCCCCACCAGCACGGCGATGATGGCGATGACCACCAGCAACTCAATCAGCGTGAATCCTCGGCGCGGAGGGCGAGTCATGGTTGCGATCTCCCGGTGCTCTCCCAGACGTATTACGATTTTCAGGATAGTAACACGCCGGTTGGGGGGATGCAAGAGGGTCGAGCGCGGAAAGGATGAAAAGCCGCTCAGCGTCATCACCCCGGCTTGACGTCCGTTTTACGAGTGTCGTAGAGTGAGGATCATTTGTCACCGCGTCATGTTGCAGCGGGGTCAGCGATGCCAGGAAACCGAAGCTGCAGAGTTGTCTCAGGGCCCGTCCTTTGGACGATCGTCTTTCTTGCCGGCTGCTCGCACGAAGCAGCCGCTCAGTCGGTGGTGGTTTACTCCGCGCTGGATCGGGAGTTCGCGGAGTCGATCCTGAAGGACTATGGCAGACAAAGCGGCGTTCGGGTTCTGCCCAAGTTTGACGTCGAGAGCACGAAGACGGTCGGGCTGACGAACCTGATCATGGTCGAGGCCGTACGGCCGCGGTGCGACCTGTTCTGGAACAACGAGATCCTCAACACGCTGCGGCTCAAGGAAAAAGGTCTGCTGGTCCCGTTTCATCCCCAGGGGGCGAGCGATCTGCCCGATCGCTTCAAGGACAAGGACGGCTTCTGGTACGGCTTCGCGGCGCGGGCACGGATCCTGCTCGTCAACACGGAACTGGTGAATCCGGCAGACCGACCCAAGGGAATCAAGGATCTACTTGACCCTCGCTGGAAAGGGAAGATCGGCATTGCCAAGCCGCTCTTCGGCACGACGGCGACCCAGGCGGCCTGCCTCTTCGCCGTCTGGGGAGAGGAGAAGGGAAAACAGTTTTTCAAAGACTTGAAATCGAACGACGTACAAGTCTTTTCCGGTAACAAGCAGGTCGCCACGGCCGTGGGATCAGGTCAGATCGCCTTCGGCCTCACCGATACCGACGACGCCATGGGGGAAGTGGATGCGGGAAGCCCCGTGACGATCATCTATCCCGACCGGGCCCCTGATGCCCTGGGGACTCTTTTCATCCCCAACACGCTGGCGATCATCAAGCGGGCCCCCCACCGGAAAGAAGCGGAGGCTTTGGCGGATTATCTGCTCCGGCCGGAAATCGAGCAAGCGCTGGCGGGTGGGCCAAGCGCCCAGATTCCCCTCTTGCGCGGCACGAAAGCCCAGGCGCGAGTCGAAACGCCGAAGACGGTCCATGCGATGGAGGTGGATTTCGCGGCAGCCGTCAAGCTCTGGGACAAGATCGCCGCATTTCTCGTCACGGAATTCGCGAGCGAGTGAAACGGAAAAATGAGCAACTTCCCCTTGAGATTCCTCATCATGAAAGCGAATGCCAGTCTGGTAGTCTTTGTCCGAACGGCTCTGGTTGCCATCGTCTGTGTCGCGCTTGCCCGCGGGTTGCAGGCTGGGGATCATCCTGGCAAGGTCTGGAACTTCGACGCGGATGCCGTGGGGAAGATCGCCTCTGGTTTCAGAACAGAGGTGGGCCACTGGGAAGTTGCGCGGGACCAGGGAAACCATGTCCTCTGCCAGAAGGCCAGGAATGAAGACGCCACGTTCAACGTGGCCTTCGTCGAGGGGGCCCATTACAAGGACGTCGACATCTCCGTCAGGCTCAAGGCCGTGGCCGGAGAGATCGACCGCGGGGGCGGAGTAGTCTGGCGAGCCCAGGATCGGCACAATTATTACGTCTGCCGCTACAATCCGCTCGAGGACAACTTTCGGCTGTACAAGGTCGAGGCGGGCAAGCGGAAGATGCTCCGGGGCGCCAAGACGACCGGCGACGACACGTGGCACACGCTTCGAGTAACAATGGCGGGAGCCAAGATCACCTGTTACCTCGACGGTAAGAAACTGCTCGAGGCGGAAGACAGCACCTTCCAGGAGCCCGGCATGATCGGGCTCTGGTCCAAGGCTGACGCGCAAACATATTTCGACGAGATGACCGTGAATGACTGACCGCCGTCGCGATCAGATCTTGCCTCGTCACATCGGTGGCAGCTTCACCCGCGCCAGGTAGATGCTCGTCTTGCCCTCGTGGGACGAGTAGTAGCTGATCCAGAGCAGGTGATCGTGCCAGACCAGGCCGGGGTAACTGGTGTCGCCGCCGGAGGGAAGGGTCAGAAACTCGCGAAAGGTTCCGGCCCGCGGGTCGACCCAGCCAAGTGTCGTGCGGACTTTCTTGTCGTAGAGCCGGGCCCCGGCGACGAAGCGGCCGTCGGGAATGCGAATCAACTGCGTTCCGCCGATCGCCACGCCCAGGTCGCGCCAGGTCCACGATGTGTAGGGCGGCGGAGCCGTTCCCAACATGCCCGTGCGCGGGCCTGCATCACGGCGGAGCAGGCAGACGCAGGTCCCATCGTCCAGAAACGCCAAACCGCTCTCGTTGGGGTAACCTTTGTCGAACAGATTGTTGACCAGGACGTGAAACGACACGCCGTCCCGGCTCTGGTAAAGCCGGACCTGCTCGTTCGTTCGGGTCGTTCCGTACGCGACGCCATAAGACCGGTTCTCATGCCAGACCACGCGCCAGAGCCAGAAGTCGCGATCGGCCACGGCCTGCCCTTGTTTCCAGTCGCGGGCATCGCGCGAGAACCAAGCCATCGACTGGTGATCCGCCTCGCCGTTCGGTTTGCGATTGCGCGCCGCGGCCGCGACGATCATGTACCGGCCGTCGGGCGCGATCGTGATCTTGGGATCGCGCAGGTCCGCGCCCGGCGCGGTGATTCGCGCCAGCGAGGTCCAGTCGCGGCCGGCCGTTGAACCGATGACTCGTATGGCGCCATCAGGCGAAACATGCCCCTGCCCTTCGCGAAAGACGCACACGAAGTGGTCCTGATGGCGGACCAGGTCAGTGAATGCGTTGTGCGGGGCGCTGTCCCAGATCTTGCGAACGTCGACGAGTTCTGGTTTCGATGCCGAGATAGTTTGGGCCAAGGGCGCGGGAATCGTGAAAGTCAACAGAGGAAGGAACAGGAGGGCGGAAGCGGGCCATTTCATGTGATTTCCTCTTGGTGGGTGTCAAACCGGCGGAATTGCCTCTCAAACGAGATAGCAATGCCCCTGGCGGAGGACCTCGATCACGCTCGATTCCGCATCGAAATCATCAGGAAGGTGGGTCAGTCGCATCCGGGCGCGCAGTTCGGCCGGCAGTTCGGCGAGTTTCTCGTAGGGGGTGTGAACTCCCGTGTGCCCGGCGCTCGTCGCCTCGTGGACGATCAGGTTGGATGGGGCGAGCCAGTCGATCAGGGTCGGGTCATAGGCCGTATCAGCGCTGAAGCCGAACGTGCGTCCGCCGGCCTGGATGCGCAGAGCCGTGGTCGGAACGCCGTGGATCGTCCGCCGGCATTCGACGGAAAAGGGGCCGACGTTAACGGGCGCGCGCTCATCCAGGTGGGTCAGCTCAAAGAAATCGTCCAGCCTCTGTTGATCTGGCGGGGCGGCGGGATCGTGCTGGGAGAACTCCATGCCCGCGGCGAGCAGGCCAGTCCAGACGCGAGCGGAAACGTCGGGGTGCATGAGCAGCCGGGCACGCCGGCCCAGCGCGATCACCGAATAGAACCCCAGATCCTCGAGCCCGCAGCAATGGTCCGCGTGGAGATGGCTGACTGCGACGGCGGAGATCCGATCGAGATCCAGAGGGATACCAGCCGCCGTCCCCCCCTCGTGGAGCATCTTCCGCAGAGGATGGGGACAATCAATCAGCAGCCACTCGTCATCGACGCCGAGCGCCAGGCACGACGTGTAATGGCGGGCGGTGAACGCCTCACCCACACCCAGAGGGATCAATCGTAGGGTGCTCATGTCGTCTGACTACCGGATGAGGCCGCGAGCGACCGGCTCCCAACCAATCTCAGGCGAGTCGCCGGAATACCCTGGCGGCTCGTTCCGAGAGGTGAATCGGCATCGCCGCCCGATGCCGTGCGCTTCATACCAATGGACCTCCGGTCGACGAATGCCCCGTCTGGTAACTCAACGTCGGCATTTCCCTTCATCTGATCTTAGAGAGCCGCGACCCGCCACTAAAAAACGCCTGCGACGCTTGGCTTCTGGCGGAGCGTGGCCCTGAAATAATC
>JBMFUH010000724.1:0-4131 GCA_049966735.1 Isosphaeraceae bacterium | reverse complement strand
CGCCCATCCCGCCGCTGGAAAAGAGCAACTGATAAATCCAGACGGCAAGCACCATGGCCAGGAGCAAGACGGGAAAGCCTGGGTCGCTCCAGCCGCCGCCCCAGATCCGGTCCATGATCAGCCAGGCGTCTTGCAGGCTCTGGGCGCGGAAAAAGATCCAGGCGAAGCAGACGAAGACGAAGACCCAGGTTTGCTTGAACAGCCTGGGAACCTTCTCCCTGTACCAGCTTGCGCGTTCCAGCCCCCGGGTGCAGCAGCGCCCAAGCGCGTGCAGAGCGCCCCAGACCACGAACGTCCAGTTGGCGCCATGCCAGATTCCCGACACAACAAAGGTGATGATCAGGTTGCGGTACGTGATCCATTCCCCTTTGCGGTTGCCGCCCAAGGGGAAATAGAGGTAGTCCTTGAACCATGTCGAAAGGCTGATATGCCAGCGCGACCAGAAGTCGCCGAGGTCGACGGCCGTGTAGGGGTTGTTGAAGTTGAGCATCAGGCGAAAGCCCATCGTCCGCGCGATCCCTCGCGCCATGTCCGTGTAGCCGCTGAAGTCGAAGTAGATCTGCCAGGCGAAAGCGACCGTGGCGACCAGAAGCGCGGAGGCTCCGAACCGGCTGGGCGCCTCGTAGACGCGATCGACGTACAGGGCGAGATAATCGGCCAGCGCCACCTTCTTGAAGAAGCCGACCAGAATGAGCGACAGGCCGTCGGCGAGATCCGCGCCGGTGATCCTGGGGGTGCGCTGAAGCTGGGGCAGCAGGTTATGCGCCCGCTCGATCGGCCCGGCGACAAGCTGCGGGAAGAACGAGACGAACGTCAGGAAGCGAATGAAACTGCGTTCGGTGTCGATCACCCCGTTGTACGCGTCGATCGTGTAGCTCATCGACTGGAACGTGTGGAACGAGATGCCGATCGGCAGGATCACCTGCGTGAAGAGCCAGCTCTCGGGCACGCCCAGCCACGCCAGCACCGTATTGGGATAGGCCACCGGATCGGGCAGCGCGCAGGGAATGCCGCAATGAGCAAGGAATGCGTTGATGTTTTCCGTGAGGAACCCGGAATACTTGAAATAGCCCAGGAACCCGAAGTTGCTCACCAGGCTGATCACGAGCCAGAGCTTGCGCCCGCGCGGCCCGCTGCGCTCCATCAGCAAGACCATGGCGTAGTCGATGGCCGAGGTGCCGAAGAGGAGCAAGAGATAATACGGGTTCCACCAGCCGTAAAAGGTGTACGATGCGATCATCAACCAGATGTTCATCAGCCGGTTGTTTTTCCGAACCAGCAGGAACACCGGATAGACGATCAGGAAGAAGACGGCGAAAACCCAGGTGTGGAAAAGCATGCGCGAAGTCGGGATGAATCAGAGTGAGTGAAGTCGCGGTCCCGCCTTGCTTCTCACTTGGCGGGCGGAGAATTGGCCGCCTTGCGGACGCAGCGAAAGCCGATGGCGTCGCGCGCCAGGCAGGCGTCGGAGAAGCCCGAGTCCTCACCCATCCGGTAGGCCGACCGGAGCGCATCCGGGCCAGACGCCCACGAACCCCCGCGCAGCACGTACTGCTTGCCCTCGGTCGGCCCGGTGGGATTGTCGGATGAGGACTTCTCATAGTAGGCCTCATTGTACATATCGTTGCACCATTCCGACACGTTGCCGTGCATGTCGAAAAGTCCCCAGGCGTTGGGCTGCTTCTGACCGACCTCGTGGGTCTTCTTGTTCGCGTTGTCCTTGAACCAGGCATACCGGCCAAGCTGACCCGCCTCGGCGCCGAAGGAGTAGGCGGTCTTGCTCCCCGCTCGGCAGGCGTATTCCCATTCCGCCTCGGTCGGCAAGCGGTAGCCGCTGGCGGCGAAGTTGCACTCGGCCGTGTCCTCGTTGTAGCAGGGTTCCAGCCCCTCGGCGCGAGAGCGGGCGTTGCAGAACATCGCGGCTTCCGGCCAGGTGACCTGCTCGGCCGGGAGGTTCGTCCCCTTGAAGTGCGACGGGTTGGGCAGGTCGTACTTCGCGAAATCGGCTTGCGTGACCTCGTGCACGTCCATGGCGAAGGCCGCGATCGTGACCTCGTGCACGGGAGCTTCGTTGGGCCGGCCGCTCCGATCTCCCATCTCGAACGTGCCCGCCGGGATCATCACCATGCTGGCCCCGCCGGCCGTCTTCAAAACCGGCAAAGCCGAGGCGCTCGCGGACCTCGCCAACCCCGGCGCGGGGGGCCCGCCGTGGTTGCAGGCGAAGCCGGTGCCGATGAGTACCACGAGCGCGCCGGCCCGGGCGGCCCGCCGGATTGCGCAGCCAGAGGTCATGGGTTGGACTTCTCCTTGACGAACACGAAGCTCGGCTGCTTGTTGGACTTGCCGTCGGTCGTGAGGGGAACGTAGCGGTTCTTCCGCGACGCGTCGGCGATGCAGACGTTCCAGCCTTCCGCCTCGACGCCGGGGAACTCGGGGAGCAACCCTCTCAGGTTCTTCTTGGTGGCCTTGGGGCCGGTCGTGTAGGTGATGTACTTGCCATCCGGCGACCAGGTCACATGATAGGTCTCCACCGGATTCTTGCTCTCGACGACGTTGTGGACGTGCGTCGCTTTGGGCGTCTCCCCGGTCAGGTCGAGGTCGGCGACCCCCGCGCAGAAGTCTCCGTGGCCCCAGGCGATCTTCTTGGCGTCGAACCGCACGTTGGGCCGGCAGCCGCCCAGCTTCAGATCAACGACCCGGTCGCCTTCCGCGGCAATCGCGATGATCGCGTGGCTGAACCCCATCCCGCCATGAACCGTCGCGACGAACCACTTGCCCCCCACCGGCCAGTTGAGCGTGTAAAGGTGCTCGATCCTCTGGTTGGGGTGCTGCCTCGTTTTCCCGGAAGTAAGATCGTATATATAAATACCTCGCGTGGCGAAGTCTTGCAGGTTGTACCGGGCGAATTCCCCCTTGAGGTAGGCGACCGACTTGCCGTCAGGCGACCAGCACGGCTCGCGCGCGTTGTCGGCGATCTTGACGCGCTGAGTGCCGTCGCTGTTCATCACGTAAACGTCGCGCACGCGGTCCTTGCCTTGCCCACAGTCGGCGACAAAGGCCAGTCTGGTCCCATCGGGCGACGGCTTGGGATAAAGCTCATCGACGTCCCGGCTCTGGGTGAGGTTGACGGGGGACGACCCGTCGGCATTGACCAGGTACAGTTCCCAGTTGCCGTCGCGATTGGTCTCGAAGACGACCTTGTGCGGATAGGTCTTCAGCTCCGACCGCAAGTCCTCGGCAGGCGGGGGCAGGTCCGAGCCGGCGACCGCCGCGACCAGCGGAAAGAGACCGAAGACAGCAAGCCCGATCCAGAACTGCCGTTTCATGCCTGTCACTCCTGATGGTGGGTCTCTGATCTTGCGATCAAAGGAGGGGGGTACGGTTTGGCGGTTGGCGTTGCCAGACCGATTACTCATCAGACCAGCCTTCACCGGTTCGGTCAAGAATACTGAGTTTCTGGCCAGTCTGCCGGCAGAGTAGTCGCCAGCCGATTCACTCGCTATGATCGCGGGCGTTGTCTAAACCCTCTCGCACGATTCGGGGAGGGCGAGCCTCCTGGCGAGCCGATCCAGAATGTAGCTCGGCAGGAGGCTCGCTCTCCCAGAATCACGAAATGCCATTGAGCGAGAAGTCAGCGCCTCATCTTGCCAAAGGGAGTCGACGATGACACAGGAACTATTGCGTTACGTGCTGCCGCTTGCCGTCGGCGTCCTCATGTCCGCGACCGTGCACGCGGCGGACGCTCAGGAATTGCTGGTCTTCATCTCGGCATTTGATGCCAATCAGGGTGGTCTCTACGCGTGCAAGCTGAACGTGGACACGGGTCGGCTCGAGGTGATCCACCGGACCCAGGACGCCAGGCAACCGTTCTTCCTGGCTCTCTCGCCGGATCGGAAGTTCCTCTATTGCACCCATGCGCCCGATCATTTCGGGGGAAAAGAGAACGAGCAGGTGGCGGCGTACGAGATCGTGGGCAGCGAGGGAGAACTCAGGCTGCTGAACCGCGTGTCGTCGCTGGGCACTTCGACATGCTACGTTGATGTCGACGCGACCGGCAAGACGGTCGTGGCCGCCAACTACTCGACGGGGAGCGTGGCCGCGTTTCCGGTCCGGTCCGACGGATCGCTGGGC
>JBMFUH010000723.1:0-4133 GCA_049966735.1 Isosphaeraceae bacterium | reverse complement strand
GGATCTCCCCGCAGCGCGGTGACGTCGTTGATGATCGACGCTCCTCGGGCCAGGGCCAGCTCGGCAACCTTCGCCTTGCTGGTATCGACCGAGATCGGGACCGCAAACTCGGCGGCACACTGTTCCACGGCCGGCAACACGCGCCGCAGTTCCTCGTCCAGCGACACGGGGGCCGAGCCGGGACGGGTCGATTCGCCCCCCAGGTCAAGCAGGTCCGCCCCCTGCTGGACCAGGGCACGGGCATGCTCGATCGCGTGTTCCGGCTTGAGCGCGCGGCCGCCGTTGGAGAAGCTATCCGGCGTGAGATTGACGATGCCCATCACGCGGGGAACGGGGCCATCGGCCGCCAGGATCGTCCGGTCGCGAGCTTGCCAATGGGTCATCGCCCTATCATCCCGGTGGCCGTTCAGGCTTCAGGTTACTTGAAGTCACGTTCGGTGTACCACGGTTTCTCCATCATATCGACGATCTGGGCGGCCAGTCTCTGGTTGACGGCGTAGTAGGCCGTCATCGCCGTCTCGCCTACTTCGGGCACGAAGTTGACCGTCTCCGAGATCACGGTAGGAGGCTCTTTCTCTTCATCCTCGGTCGGAGGATTGTGGGTCCATTTCACCTTTGCGTTCACAGTGGCGTTTAGCTCGCGCGGCAGGTTCCATGGGTTCTCGACCACGGTGTTCTTGTTGGCGAAGTTGATGGTCCCCTCGAGGATGGTATCGGCGCCTTCCGGCGAGCCCACCACGTGGTACGGCGTGCGATGCATGATCTCCTTCTGGATCATCTCGGTCAGATTGAGATTGAGGTCGCGACGGAACGATTGCGTCTTGAGCACCGGCACGAAGACCGTCTGCACGCTCTTGTCGAAGGGCGCGCGGATCGAGTAGCCGCAGCCCCCGAACGGCGCAAACAGCACGAAGGCAAGCAGGGCGAGCGGCCGACTTGCCCGATCACCGCGCAACCAGCGCGATACCTTGATTCGGGATGACGTTCCGGGCATGGTCTTGCCCCTCCTGGAGCGCGCGACCTTCGCCTTTTCCATGACTGAAATCATCACATCATACCACCTGGCATCATGCCCATGCCGCCCATGCCGCCCATGCCGCCCATGCCCATCCCCATGCCCATCGGTCCAGAGCTGTAGTAAGGATCGAGCGCGCCGGGCGTGGTCATGATCTTGCTGGGCACGGAGGGCTTCCTCGGCATCTTGGCGAGCTGGGCCAGCTCGGTCTTGGCCTTCACGGCCCAGGGACTGTTGGGCCAGCGCTGGGGAACCCAACCGAGGTAATACTCGGCGCTCTGAACCTTGCCGATGCCCTTGTAATATTCACCGACCTTGTACGTTCGCTCGGCCTCCTGGTCGTTGATGATGTCGAGCGTGTGATAGAGCTTCTCGTAACTGGCCTGCCGGTCCGGGAAGGCGGTCATGTTCTGCTTGACCAGCTCGCGCGCCCTCGCCAGCCCGGCCCCGTCGTACTCGGGGCCGAGGTAACCCCTGAGCCGGGCGTCGATCGCCGCGAGCTGGGCCTTCTGGACGAACGGGCTCTTGGGATGATCGCTGACGAGCTGGTCGTAGTACATCGCGGCCGATTCGTAATCCTCGGTCTTCATGTGATAATCGGCGATCTGGAGCACGGCGTCGTCGGCCAGCGGTCCTCCGGGGTCGTGATGACGGACATGCTCGAGCGCCTTCAGGCCGGTCCCGCCGGTGTCCAGGAGCGGCTGCTCGCCGGTGAAGTGGGTGTACCAGGGGAGCTTCTGCTCGGGCTTCGCGTGGGGATCACTCTGCGAGAGCCACAACTGGGCCAGCGAGTATTCACGGCTGATCAGCTTGTCCAGAAACTCGGTTCCCGGGTAATCGGCGAAGAGCCTCTCGAAACTATCGTTGGATTTGACGTATTTCTTCTGCTGATACTGACATTCGGCCACGTAATACTGCGACGTCTCGCCCCAGTGCGTCCCTTTGCGGTTCTTGGCGATCTTGGTGAAGGCGGCCTCGGCCTCGGAGAGCTTCCCTTGCTTGTACAACTTGATCGCGTTGTCCAGCTCCTTGTCGGCCACCGGGTTGGCCTTGGGCTTGAGCATGGGCCGCCAGCCGTCCGAGCCCAGGATCAGGGTCGAACCAGACTTCGCCGAGGGAAGCTTGGGCCCCTTATCCTCGGGTCCCACCTCGCTCCCCTTGGGATTGAGCCAACGCCCCAGGAGCGTATGCGGTTCCTCGATCTTATCGGAAACCGCGGTGTCGCTTTCTTCCTTGGTGATCTTTCTGGTGAGCGCCTTGTCAAAACCGGAGCGCCACTGGGCAATCGGGACGTCCAGTCCCTGGCAGCCGGCGGCGCTCCACAAGAGAAGCGTCACGGCCAGGGGGCGAAACCCTCTCACTCCAAGCACCCGGCTAGGGATACTTGTAGGGTCCGCTGTGCGGACCGTGGGCATCGGCTGGTGCTCGGTCCGCATAGCGGACCCTACAGGGGAGGCGCAAGAGCCGAAGGAATCCGTGGCGATGTGCTCAGTTCGCGCCTGCCCGGGTCGCGCAGTCCGAACCGCCAAAGGTCCGACAGGGGACGGTTTGACTTCAACCCATGGATCATACACGGTTTCGGCTCTCACTTCGTGACCGACGTTCCGGGAAACCTGGTCCATCGGTTCACACTCCCAGGTAGGGCCACACCTTCAGGCGATGGCCCAGGACGTGACTGATGACCGCGCCGGTGGTCTGCCCTACCGCCGCCAGCGAGCCGCGAGGCTCCAGGGCGAGCGTGCGCCAGGCGTTGCCGGGGCTGGCCAGAACGCGGATCGCCTCTAGCGTTGTGCTCGAGAGCGTGGTCACGTGGGGTTGTCCCGGCCGGCAGTCTGGGCAAAGCACCCCGCCCGTCGCCAGGGCAAACGCCACATCGCCCAAGGTGTCGACCGGCGCCCCACAGTGGGCACACTGGTCCAAGGCCGGCATGACCCCGAGTTCGCGCAGGCAAGCCAGCTCGAATCTCAGAACCCTCCTGGTCCGCAATTCCGGGTCGCCCAGATGCCGCAAGGTGATCCTCGCCGCGTCGAACAGCCTGGGGTGCGGATCGTGATAGTCCGTCAGATCGGTCAGCAGTTCGGCGATGTAGTAGCCGGCATACAGGGCCGCGAGATCGCGGCGGAGACATGCGAAGCGCTCCAGAGGCGCGGCCTCGGTTAGGAGGTCCAGCGACTCCGACGCCTTGGGCAAGAGAACAATATCCGAAACGCCCAGGAGGTCAAGCCCACCCTGGAAGGGAGACTTGAGCCGCCTGCCCCCCTTGGCCAGCGCCGCGACCTTGCCCAGCTCCCGGGTGAAGAGCGTCACCACCAGGCTGGTCTCAAACACCTCGACCGTCCGGACCACCAGCGCCAGCGACCGATTGGCAGGCAACGCGTCAGTCCTTTTTCTCTCTGAGTCAACGTCAAGCCGTTCAT
Organism: Isosphaeraceae bacterium; assembly: GCA_049966735.1. GTDB lineage: Bacteria > Planctomycetota > Planctomycetia > Isosphaerales > Isosphaeraceae > Aquisphaera. The sequence goes on along the minus strand of JBMFUH010000723.1, from coordinate 701 downwards.
CCATCAATGATTCAGAACGGCGAGCGCGAACCGGGATCACTCCCGCGGCAAGAGACTGATTCTACATCATAAGTTACTGGTGCAGGGAAAGTTAAGACTACTTTGGCAACAGAGAGCGGCGGTTCATGCGGGTACGCTGAGCTACTGAGAGAACGGACGGGGCGTGGGGTTGATCGATTGCCAGATCCTGGGGATGATTGGATCAGAAGAGGTTGTCAGTGGGGCTGATCATGGATCATGACCGTTTCTGGGGCTAGAAAGTCCATGGCATCGCGAAAACGTGAGAAGGGCCGGCGCAAGAGGGATCGGATGCCCAAGCGGCTGTTCAAGCGGGGACCTCTTACCGCGATCCCGCCCGGAATCAAGGTCGTGTACGAACCGGCCGGACACGAGAAGATGTCCGACGTCCTGGACGACTTCATCGAGCCTTACAGCGACGTGGCCGACACCGAGGACGCCTACCGCAAGCTCCTCATGCTGGGGCAAATGGCCTGGAACACCGCCCTGCTACCCGATGACGAGAGGCAAGTGATCATCGACCAGACGCTCGACGCTGGTTTTGCCAGGACCTCTGGACCGACTCGGGCCGCAGCGCGAGAGTTCATCGAGACGCTGGTCCGTCGAAAACTGGAGCACTTCGCGGGAAACCGGCGGGCGATCCTCTCCTTCTCGTTAACGGACACCGGAGACGGGTATCACCT
>JBMFUH010000722.1:0-4141 GCA_049966735.1 Isosphaeraceae bacterium | reverse complement strand
ATCGGCGGCAACGTCGCGACCAACTCGGGCGGGCCGCACACGCTGAAGTACGGCGTCACGGTCAACCACATTCGGGGCGTCGAGCTGGTCTTGCCCGATGCGACGGTCCTTCAGCTTGGCGGCGTGACCGAGGATAATCCGGGTTACGATCTCACGGGACTCACGGTGGGCAGCGAGGGAACCTTCGGCATCGTCACCAAGGTGATGGTCAACCTGACTCGCGACCCGGAAGCGGGCCGGACCCTGCTGGCCGTCTTTGAATCGGTGGAGGCGGCCACCGAGACCGTGAGCGACATCATCGCCGCCGGCATCATTCCCGCCGCGCTCGAGATGGTCGACAACCCCATGATCCGGGCGCTGGAGCAAGCCTTCAACTTCGGATTCCCGACCGACGCCGGCGCTTTCTTGATCATCGAGATCGACGGGCTTGACGCCGGGCAAGATCAGGAAATTGCCGCGGTCTCCCAGATCGTCCAGGCGCGCGGAGGCTCCGTGCGGAAGTCGATCGCCTGGCGGACGCGCAAGGAGCCCGAGTACGTGGCCATCTGGAAGAGCCGCAAGTCGGCCTTCGGCGCCATCGGCCGGCTCAGCCCCACGTTCTGCACACAGGACGGCGTTGTGCCGCGGACCTTGCTCCCCCACATTCTCCGCTTCATCCACGACGTCTCGCGGCGTTTCGATATCCGGATCGCCAACGTCTTCCATGCGGGAGACGGCAACATCCATCCGATCCTGCTCTTCGACGAGCAAGATCCCGACCAGGTGAAGCGCGTGCTGGAGGCCAGTCACGAGATCCTTGAGGAATGCATCCGGGTGGGAGGGAGCGTGACCGGCGAGCACGGCATCGGCGTGGAGAAGCTGGCGCTCATGCCCAGGATGTTCGCTCCCGAAGACCTCGCGGCCATGGTCGCCATCCGCTCGGCGTTCAATCCGGATGGGCGGTGCGGCCCGTCCAAGATCCTGCCCACCGGCGACCATGACATCGAGCAGACCAGTCCCGGCCGGCGAGCCACGGCATGATCGGCCAGAGTCCCGCCAGGATGTGGGTTGATCATTCACCCACCTCTTCTACTCCGGTATCATGGAATGAAGTTCAGAATCAACGGTGGTCGGGCCAGACGGGCGCCGGTGTGTGACGTGAGAGGGCTGGCTCAGGGGAGACGCCGGAGGGTGGCCAAGCGCGATCGATACTCTCGGTGGCGGCGCCTTCCTCCCGTGTTCCGGTCCGGGGAACACAAGCTTCCCGGGCCCGGCGACGAGTTGCAGCGCATCATTCTTTATTTGAAGGGAGAGATCCTGGATCAGGCGGAGGCGCAGGCCGACAAGGCGGGCGTTCCCACGTTGCAGGAATACTGTGCGGAACTCCTGGCCCGGGCCATCGAGATCGAACGGCTGAAGAACCACGTTGCGGAGATCGAGGCCAGGCGCGGGCCGCTCGAGGGCTTGAGTGAGATCTCGGGCGATCTCGAGTACCTGGCCGAGTGGCAGCGGCGGTTCGATTCCGGCAAGATCCGGGTGATCAAACCCCAGCCGACGACTGAAACGGGACGGGACGGGAATCAAGTGTTCACGGTTCCCCTTGAGGCGCAAGAGCCCGTGACGCTGCCGGAGGTGCCCGACTCGTTGCTGGAAGAGGCAGACGCCCCCGCGCCTGCGCCCGAGATGGAGCCGGAAACGTCCGAGGCTGGAGAAGCTCCAAGTCCGCGGAAAGTCCGGATCGAGATCGCGCGGGACCGGACGAGACCGATCGTCCGAGAACCAGAGAGGATCGTGCCCGAAGTGCTGGACCGAACCGCAGTCGAGACTGTGTTCGTGCATGTGGGACCTGGAGACCGCGACCCGGATGCATTCCTGCCTTGCCTGCGGCGAGGGCAGGGGGTGGACCGGGTGAAGGTCGACGAGTTGTGTAGCGCGCTGGGCCGGATCGAGGCCGAGCAGCGGGGAGCGACCATGCTCGATCGCCACCTCAGCTATGCGCTCTACCGGCTTGCCCTGGAGTCGCAGGTTCTGATCACCGAGGTCTGGCCGGGCGTCTTCGACGACCGAAACATCAGCGCGGTGCGGGCGGTTCAGGAGATGGTCGAGCGCATCCTCTCGGGCGAGGAGATTCGCTACGAACAGGTCGAGCAAAGCGAGCGCTGGGAGGAAAATCGGTGACCGAGAACGGGAAGGCAACATGGCCGGAACCCCCCGCGGCGGGTCCGCTGGGCGATGGCCGTCATGCTCGAGAAAGGCTCCGGCCGGCGACGGTTGCCGAGCTCCGCGACATGGTCCGCGAGCAGGTGAGCCGGGGCTCCGCGATTTATCCTCAAGGAGGCGCGACGGCTCTCGACTACGGCGGCCCACCTGGCCGGCCGGGTGTTGCCATCGACACCACGGCAATGGCCGGCGTGATCGATTACCCGCACGCCGACATGACGATCACGGTCCAGGCCGGGATCACGGCGTCGGCCTTGCGAGCGATCCTGGCCGAGAAGCATCAGCGGCTCCAGCTCGACATTCCCCAGGCCGATCGGGCAACGCTGGGCGGCGTCTACGCGACCGCCACGTGCGGCCCGCGCCGGTTTGGTCTGGGACGACCGCGCGACCAGATCGTCGGGGTCAGCTTCGTCACCACCGAAGGGGTCGAGGTCAAAGGGGGCGGACGCGTGGTCAAGAACGTGGCCGGTTACGACTTCCCCAGGCTGCTCACCGGCTCGATGGGCACACTAGGCATCATCACCCAGATGACCCTGATTGTCCGGCCGCTTCCGGAAGCCTCGGCGCTTTGCTGGGCTCCTTTCGCCGCCCTCGATCCCATCGCCTCGGCGCTCGACGCGCTGAACACGTCGGCGGCGCGGCCGGTCGCCATCGATCTCTTGAGCCCGCTGGCCGCGAAGTCGATGGGCGAGCCGCTGGGGTTGTCGACGGAAGGGTGGGTTGTCGTCATCGGCCTGGAAGACAGCGCCGCGTCGGTGCGCTGGCAGACCAATCGGCTCCTGATCGAGCTGGGACGAACCGATTTGAAGGTCCTGGAAGACGACGCGACGAGTCCGCTCTGGTCGGCCCTCACCGAGTTTCAGGCTGCTGAAAGCGGACCGATCAGTTGCGTGGCCAACTTGCCGCCGTCGCGGGTGGTGCCGTTCCTTCAGAATGTCGACGCCGCCCGCTGGTCCGTCCAGGCGCATGCCGGCAACGGGATCGTCCGCCTGCAAGGGCTGGGGGAGTGGAATCTGGACGAAGCGGCGGCCGAGATCGATCGGCTCCGCGGTCAGGCGGTGCGCGACGGAGGCAACCTGATCCTCTCGCGCTGTCCGACGGGCTGGAAAGACCGGCTCCGCGTCTGGGGCGAGCCACGGGCCGACTGGGCCCTGGCCAGGAGAATCAAGCAGACCCTCGACCCTCTCGGTGCATTCAACCCGGGGCGGTTCGTGGGGGGAATCTGATCGATCGGGGTTTCTCTTTTCCCGGAGGCAGCGGTCGGATGTTGCCAGTGTCGAGCGAGCAGAGTGTGCGGGAGACGGGCATCGACCTCCAGTGGTTGACCCGGAAGATCGACTACCGCAACTATCAGGAATGCGTTCACTGCGGGCTGTGCACGGCGAGCTGCCCGACGTACGTCGAGACCGCCAACGAGAACGACAGCCCGCGCGGGCGCATTTACCTGATGCGGGCGGTAACCGACGGACGCCTCGTCCTGGGGCCGGACGTGCGCAGGCACCTGGAGCTCTGCCTCGATTGCCGGGCCTGCGAGTCGGCGTGTCCGTCCGGTGTGCGGTACAGTACGTTGATCGAGCCGTTCAAGATCGCGCTCCAGAAAGACGCTCCCGCGAGCGCGCGAGCCAGCCTGCTAGAGAGGATCATCCTGCACCATCTTTTCCCCTATGCCGGACGCGTCAAGGCGGCCCTTGCTCCGGCCCGCTGGCTGCAGAAGCTGGGCGTTCTGGACTGGGCGGAGAAATCGGGCTTGATGAAGGTCTTGCCGCCGACTCTCCGGCGGATGGCGGCGATGCTTCCCCGGCTGGCCGGATCGCCGACGAAGCTGCCGGAGGTACTGCCGCCTATCGGCCCGAAGCGAGCGCGCGTGGCCCTCTTCCTGGGCTGCGTGGCCGACGCGATGTATCCCGAGACCAACGCCGCGACAGCCCGTGTGCTCCAGCAG
>JBMFUH010000721.1:0-4147 GCA_049966735.1 Isosphaeraceae bacterium | reverse complement strand
GTCGCGGGGTGTGGCCACTCGGACATGAAGGCCGCGCCAAGCGGTCGTGAGCCCCAGCCCAGCGGCACGCTGATCGCCGAAGCGGATCGCGACTTTGATTTTGGAGCGGTGGTCGCGACGGCTGGGCGGAAGATGACCCACGCCTATCACCTCGTGAACCGCACAGGTCACGACGTGAACATTCTCAACATCATCAACCACAAGACCTGTTGTGGGATCGTTCGCGCCAAGACCGGTGTCCTCGCGCCCGGCGAGTCAGCCGACCTGGAGATTGATCTGGTCGTGGGGGGCAGGTTCGGACAGGTCGTCAACACCACCGAGGTCGTGACCGACCTGCCGGAGGAAGAGAGCATCGCGCTGAGGACGTCGGCGGAAGCGGTGGCGCCCGTTCGAGTTGAGGAAGTTTCGCGCGGAGATCGGACGATCATTATTGGCTCGAAGGACCCCCACCGGGCCGAGTTTCGCGTCTTCGCGTCCGGAACCACGTCGGAGCCGCCGATCGATCTGGACCGCGTGCAGCTTCAATCGACATCGAAAGTCGAGTGGGTCAGTGCCAAGGAAGACAGTTGCTCCGACGAGGGCCTGGAAGTCCAGTCTCGCCGGTTCATCGCCTTCCTTGACGCGTTGGGAACGCCCGGCGAGCGCCGCGCCGAGATTCTTCTCAAACGCGGCGATGAGGCCCTCGACCGCGCGACGGTGAGCTGGGAAGTCGTCTCGCCTCTGTCGGTCTCGCCGAAGGTGATCGTGTTGGAGCCGGGCCAGCATGGCTATCGCGTTGTCATCGCCTCGCGCGACCGCAACCCTTTTCGGGTGACGCGCGTCGAGTGCAACGATTCCGGTCTCACAGGCCGGGCCGAGGGCGATTCGGCCGCGCTCGGGCAAATCCTGGAAGTCAACGGTGCTCCCCGGACCGAATCCAAACGGGGCGCCTTCACCGTCTTCACGGACCACCCGGCCCAGGGAAGGCTGGACGTGCCGTTTGTCGTTCTCTACTGAGGAGGCCATGAGCGCAAATCGCGGTAAGCGACGGCGATCACACCTTCTCCCGCTGGGAGAAGGTGCCCCGCAGGGGCGGATGAGGGTGGGCTCGCCCTGGCTTGCTCACGGCCCTCATCCCCCGGCGCGCCGGGATTCCGGCCAACTTCTCCCTCGGGAGAAGGAAAACGGAAACTGCCCGATGTCCACCTCAATGGAAAACCGCTCACGACGTGGCATTCGCCGCCCGGGCTTCACGCTGGTGGAGGCTCTGGTGGTGATCTCGATCATCGGCCTCTTGATCTCGCTCGTCCTCCCCGTCGTGCAAGCTTCGCGCGAAGCGGCGCGGCGGGCCCGGTGCGCGAACAACCTGAAGCAGATCGGCCTGGCGCTAAACAACTACGAGTCGGTGAACCGGTCATTCCCGCTCAACTGGAGGGATCCCAGGGTTGATCCCGTCCGGGGCGATCCGTACGTCATCGGGTGCCGGCCATACTCTGCCCTGACCCGTATCCTCCCTTACATGGACCAGCAAGCTTTGTTCGCGTCTATCAATTTCAACGTGGAGAACTGGCCTACCGACGACCTCACGGCCTTTCCATTTCCCCAGAACCTCACGGCCTACGCGACGCGCCTGGCCGTCTATCTGTGCCCATCCGACACCGGGACGAACCCCTCACCCTTCGGCTGCAACTACCGGGGCAACTACGGCGTCGGCCCGCACATCCACACCAGCCGGGAGTGCTACGATAGCGGCGTAGGCTTCTACTCCTTTCCCGGCGTACTGGGATCGCATTCGTTCCCGGACGGACTCTCCCACACGGCGGCTTACTCCGAGCGGATCCGCGGCACCGGGGCTCAGAGCTCGGTGATTGACCCGGCTCGGGACTTCGGGGGCATCCAGGTCGTGCCGGATTGTACCGACCGGGACGGGGATTATGCCTTGTACTGCTGCCAATTGGCCTCGTCGAGGGGCTTTCCGTATAGCCGCCAGGGCGGCTTCACGTGGTTCTACGGCGATTTCGAATGTGCCGCGTACAACCATGCGCAGGGGCCGAACGGCCGGATTCCCGACGCCCTCCTGGGCCCGGCCTGGTTCGGCATCGCAACCGCCCGGAGCTTGCACCCCGGGGGCTCGAACGCCGTGATGGGCGACGGGGCCGTACGCTTCATGAAATCCTCCATCGCGCGCAGCGTCTGGCGGGCACTGGGGACGAGGAACGGCGATGAGCTCGTCGAGTGAACTCGGAAACAGTGCTCCCTTCTTCGTGTTCCCGATGCGAAAGGTGCATCGGCTGCTTCAAAAGACGACAATGAGATCCGAGGTTTCGCTCATGACTCGCTCAAGTCTCTCTGCCGTAGGTGCCTGGAGCCTGACTCTTGGCGCCGCGCTCCTCCTCGCTTCATCGGTCCTCGCCGTCTCAGTTGGCGACCGAGCCGGTCTTGACGCGGACACACTCGCCCGATCGCGAGGGAGCAACGAAGGCAACAAATCCGAGCCGACTGGGTCCTGCAACACGTACAACAACTGCACCGTGTGCATCAAGGCCGGCGATGGTTGCACTACCTGCGATGTCGCAAATTACAATGTCGTGGCGGGCGGGTACGTCGGCCTCCAGAAATCGTCGACGGCCGCCCAGAGCTGCGGGAACGTGTACACCGGCACATGCAACGCGAACCTGGGGTGTGACAAGCAGGGAGGCGAGTTGGGCAAGTGCGCACAGCCGCCGAAAGTGGAGCCCCAGCCCATCCCCCCCTCGCCGCGATAGGACGTCCTCGTGCGCGTCTGATTCCGCCAACGCGAGGGGTGACTCCCGGCGCGGCGGGCGCGGCGTTTCGGTGGTGCAGACCCGTCCAAAGGAGAGCCCCATGTTGCCAGCCGTCTTGTCGATGGTCCTTTCGGCATTGCCCGGCCAGTTGGACAGGGCAAGGAGCGACGTCCAACTGCTCCTGGATACGATCTCCTCCCTACAGCAGCCGCTGGAGGACTTCCGCTGCGAATTCGAGGGCACGCGGCGCTACAAGGGGAAGATCGCGGAGTACACGCCGGTCGGCGAGGATGGCCTTCACGAGACGTTCCGCGGAATTTTCGTCTGGACGCGGGGAGGGGACGTCAGTAATGAGGTGCTGACCCGCGAGGTTGTCGCGAACCAGATCGAGCACGAGAGCGTCGTCTTGCGGTCGCGCCACAAGGAGGCGGAGGAGTACAGGCGGTACGAGGACATTCCGCCGGGCCGGGGGATGATCCAGAGACCCAAAGAGATCAGTCTCTGGCTGCGCAACTCGATGGCCTCCATCTTTCTCATCGACAAGGTCAGGGAGGACGCGGCCTCGGAAACGAAAGAAACCTCGGTCTCCGACGACCAGATCGACAACCACCCGCTCAAAGTTCTCACCGTGCGGCTCAGGGGCGTCCCGAACTCGCGCTCGCTTTTTTTCCGGTACTGGATCGATCTGCAGAGGAGTGGACAGGTCGTGCGGAGGGAAAGCTACGCCGGGAACGTGATGTCCGAACGGCTGGACATCAAGTTACGGCCTTTCAAGATCGGCGGCGCGGAGGTCTGGATGCCCGTCTCCGGGGAGGACGTTGGCTACGTGGCGCTCGAGAACAATAAAACCGTCCTCTTCAAGGACCCCACGTCCATCAAAACGATCTACGCCGTGGGTGGGACGATGGAATTCAACAAGCATCCGAGGCCCGAGGTTTTCACGATCAAGTACAAGCTAGGCACGCCGATCTCAGACAACCTGCGCAAGGTGCAGTACGAGTTCGGTCAGCAGAAGATTCAAAGGCTGACGAAGCCTGAAGTGGAAAAGATGCTGAAAGACCAGCTTGCCCAGGCGGAGAAGCAAAAGTCCACACTGGTGGTGGCGCAGACGTTGGACGGTTCTGCCTGGTATGCGTGGCTGCCCTGGGGATTCGCCGCGCTGGTCGTCATCTCGCTGGGGGCTCTCTGGATTCAGCGGCGGGGACGGTGAGTGCTCCGGAATAGTCGAGATCGCGATGATGCGGACAATACGAATGACGCCCGGAAAGTGGATTCTTGCTCTCGCATTCGGCCTTGCGGGCCTGACCGGTGTTACCGGTCTCGTCTCGTTTGGCCGCGCCGCGGAGCAGCTAGCCCATGTTTGGTGTCCCTTGACGTAAGTCCTTGGCAGGCAAGGGGCGATT
>JBMFUH010000720.1:0-4150 GCA_049966735.1 Isosphaeraceae bacterium | reverse complement strand
GGATAAAGGCTGAGGCGAATAACCTTACGTCAAGGCCAACTTCGCATCTGCCTAGTCGAGGCCTATTTCAGCCTGCCGGGCTACTCCGCCCGGGCTCCACTCAGCCACTGGCTGCGCCGGATCGCCACGCGCGTCGGTTACCGTCACTGGAAATGCCGGCGGCGCGCCGCGCGGCTCGTCGCGCTGCCGCTCGAACTGGCCGCCCGTGGCGAGCCCGCGGGCGATCGTGAGGCGACGCGCGAGGCGCTCGATGCGGTCCTCCAGCGCCTTTCCCCGCGCGACCGTCTCGTCGTCACCCTGCTCTACCTGGAAGAGCACACCGTGGCCGAGACGGCGGTCCTGACCGGCTGGAGCCAGACGATGGTGAAGGTGCAAGCCTTCCGGGCCCGCCGCAAGCTGCGCACGCTCTTGCAAGACCCGACTGAAACGGAAGGAAACCCCCGATGAATGAGATCGAGCGACTCAGACAGTTCGACCACCCGGCGGAGACTTCTCCCCAGGTCGATGTGGCCGACTGGGTCATCCGCGACATTCAAGCGCGCGGGCCCACGCGCCATGAGCCTTTGCTGGCAATCCTGACGGCTCTCGGGTCTTCCGCGGCATTGACAGTGACCTACCTCGCTTTCGAAATGTGGTCGATTCTCCAGGATCCGCTGGGCGCTTTCCTTGACTCCTGGTCCATGGTGCTGCGATGACCGCGGAAGCTCATTTCCACGAGATGCCCGCGCCCACGCTCGCGCCACTTCCTCGCGCACGAGGGTGGAGCTGGCGGACCGTGCTGCTGGCGGCCGTCCTCTTCGTGGCCGGTGGCGTCTGCGGCGCGGGTCTGACGATCGTCCTGGTCGTCAGGGGCGTCCAGCACGTGATTCAGAACCCCGGTGAGGCACCCGCGAGGATCGCCCGACACCTCCGCCATCAACTGGGCCTGAATGCCTCTCAAGAGGCCGAGATCCGGCAGATCGTGGCTCGCCATCAGCGCGTTCTCCAAGGCATTCGCCGCCGCGTGCATCCCGAGGTGCATGCCGAATTCCAGGCCGTGCGGAACGACATCGACGCGGTTCTGACCTCACCTCAGCGAGAGAACTGGCACCACCTTTTCGAGCAACTCAAGCACAACTGGCTGCCGCCGCTGCCGCCCCCCGCGTCGCCCGATACGCAATGATACTCCTTGACCCTGGGCTTCCGGCTAACAATAATGATTATCGATTGGCGGAGATTGTCTCTCAGGTCTGTCGCATGTTGATTCCGCTTCCGCTAGAATAATGCGCCACCGCAGCGCGACCAAGCTCTGCTGGTCGTCGCGGTCGCGGGTGAACCGTCTCCTTCTTCCCTGGGGTCTGATGACACATGGCAGCAGCGTCTCTGGCTGGTAAACCACGCAAGGTGATCCCCAAGATCTTGGCCGTGATCCACGCCGACGGATGTACCGGCTGCGAGGCATGTCTGGAAGTTTGCCCGGTCGATTGCATCTACAAGGTGAATCCGGAGGAATATCCGGGGCTCCAGGGCTTTTGCGACATCGACCTGGATCGTTGCATCGGTTGCAAGCACTGCGCCCAGGTTTGCCCCTGGGACGCTATCGACATGGTCGACACGATGGACGTAGCCTATCACGTGGCCGTCAAGGGCGGTCCACCCCGCTACGTCGAGGAAAAGTGGGATGAACTGGTCGAGCAGGCGCACCGCAACGCGGAACGCCTGCTGGCCAAGAAAAAGTGATCGTGTGTCGCGCCTCGCGGCAACTCACGGCGGGTTTCCGCGCTGGCGGCTGACGGCTTGACATTTTCCAATCGGACAGGACTGGAATTGATGCCGCCCGGGCGTCTCGGTTGGTTTGCGCGCTGACAAGTGGTCGAGATGCAACGGGCAAACCTGGATCGGAGTCGATTCATGCAACGAGCCAAGAGCTTGCTGGTGTTTTCGGTGCCCCTGCTTTTCTTGCTGGGGTGTCTGGTGCTGGTCGTGGGCCCGGGCAAGGTCGCCAGCGTCCGCGCCACCACCCAGGATAAGGGTAAGGAGACGCGGGCCGAGAAGGAGAAGCTGGCCGAGGAAGATCCGGCCCATCCTTCCGACTACCTCTGGGAGGAGTCCAATCCGCAACTGATCAAGGACGAACCTCTGGAAGTGAAGGTGCCCGCCGGGCTGCAGCCGCTGACGCCGGGCGTCGTCGTTCCCGCGGCCAATCCGATCACCAAGGGCAAGTATGAGCTGGGCCGTCAGCTCTACTTCGATCCCCGGGTCTCACAGAATGGTACGGTGAGCTGCGCGACCTGCCACAGCCCGGCCAAGGGCTGGACCGACGCCGCGCCGGTGTCCACCGGCATTCACGGCCAGAAGGGGGGCCGAAGCGCTCCCACGGTCTTCAACACGGTTTACGGCAAGTCGATGTTCTGGGACGGCCGTGCTCCCTCGCTGGAAGGACAGGCACAAGGGCCCATGGTCAACCCCATCGAGATGGGCGCCCAGACGCACCGCGACGTGATCGACCGGCTGCGGACCATTCCCGGCTACAGGGAGCAGTTCGCCAAGGTCTTCGGCACCAATGTCACCCTGGACGGCGCGGCCAAGGCCATCGCCACGTTCGAGCGCGTCGCGGCCCTCTCGGGCAACTCCAAGTACGACAAGTACTATGCGGGAGACAATAACGCCCTGTCCGAGAGCGAGAAGCGGGGCATGGTTCTCTTCGGCCTGCGGCTCAACACCGACGACGAGTTCAAGGCGGGAGTCGAACTCCAGAAGGGCAAGTGCACCATCTGCCACGTCGGCGCCAACTTCACCGACGAGAAGTACCACAACTTGGGCGTCGGCTTCGATCCGGGCACGGGCAAGTTCAAGGACGTGGGCCGCTGGGCCGCGGTTCCCATCGGCGCCAAGAACGATCTCGACAAGGGCTCGTTCAAGACCCCGACCGTGCGCGACATCGCCCTCACCGGCCCTTACATGCACGACGGCAGCATGAAGACGCTCGATGAGGTTGTCGAGCATTACGACAAGGGAGGCACCCCGAACCCGGCGCTCGACCCCGACATGAAGCCGCTCAAGCTGACCTCGCAAGAGTCGGCCGACCTGGTGGCGTTCATGAAAGCCTTGACGGGTGAGCATAAGAGCCTGGATGAGCTGCTGCCGACCCTGCCCCCCGGCGCGGACGGGAAGGCCCCAGACCCACGCGACGCCTTGACGCCGCCCAGCAAGTGACGGCGGATCCAGTGGGCAGTGGGTAGTGAGTAGTGGGCAGTGGACAGTCCGGTTCCTACTCCTACTCGTAATCGACTGCAGTTGCCATCTGCCATCTGCCATCTGCCATTTGTCATCTGCCATCTGCCATTTGTCATCTGCCATTTACCATTCGCGATCCCTCTTCGGACCCGGGAGTTGCCCATGACTTCCGGGTCCGTCTCTTGCGCGGAGCCGCCAAGATGATACGATGGACGAGCCAAAGCGGGGCGTCGGTCCGGATCGTTCCGTCATCGCCGCGTCCTCATCCATTTTTGCCCTTGCGGTCCACGTCGGCCCCCGCTGTTTGGCTTCTCGACAGCTCGAGCGAAAGGGGTCTTCATGGTCCGTCACCGCGGGCTCCCGGTCATCTTGATCCTGGTTTGCTTTCTGGCGATTTTCCTGGCTTGTTTCGGCAAGGCGCTGAAGCCGGGCGTGCAGTTCGGCTATCGTGACGCCGGGCACTTTTACTACCCGCTCTACCAGCGGGTTCAGGAGGAATGGCGGCAGGGCCGATGGCCGCCCCTCTGGGAACCCGAAGAGAACTCGGGCATGCCCCTTCTGGGCAATCCGACAGCGGCCGTGCTCTACCCGGGCAAGCTGGTCTACGCCCTGCTCCCCTATCCGCTGGCGGCCCGCGTCTACATCATGGTTCACGCCGTGCTGGCGTTCGCCGCCATGCTCTTCATGGTCCGCTCGTGGCGGGTGAGCTGGACAGGCTCCGGCCTCTCCGCGCTGTCCTACGCGTTCGGCGCTCCCATTCTCTTCCAGTACTGCAACATCATTTACCTGGTCGGTGCGGCCTGGCTGCCCTTGGGTCTTCTGGCGGTCGATCGCTGGCTCACGCAAGGCAGCCGCTGGGCCCTCTTGGGGCTGGCGGGCGTGCTGTCGATGCAGGTCCTGGGCGGAGATCCCCAGGCCAGCTACCTCCTGGGGC
>JBMFUH010000719.1:0-4151 GCA_049966735.1 Isosphaeraceae bacterium | reverse complement strand
CCAGTTGGGGCCTCTGGCGCGATCACCGCGTGTTCGTCCCCTACGCAACGATCCCAAACAAATCGTCCTCCTTGATGCAAGGGTTTGGCAAAGCAAGGATTATCCCAAACGTTCGAAGAGAGAAAAACCCCACTCCAAGCAACCGATTCTTTTGGAATGCTCCCAACGACTTCAAGTATGCGCTTTCGAACCAGACGACCGGGCGCTGACCCTCATCTGATCGAGAATGCTGCCGATTCGATGATCGGTCCCAGGGAAGGTCCAGTGTCCCTCGTGGCAGCTCGATCTGGACTTCGGAACGTTGACACTTGACCCGGCGAAGATCCGCACGATGACCTTCCGCGCTCCGGCCGATTCCCAGGAAGGCAAGCCAGAGCCGGTTTCCCAGGCCAAGCCGGCGCCCCTGAACATCTCGCTCATCGAGGGGCCGAATGCCGTGGCGCTCATGGTCTCCGGGAAGAAGATCACCCGGCTTGCCGCCGCGACCAAGGCCACCGGCGACTGGATTCCGGTTGATCTCCGCGAACCGGTCGAGGGGCAGGCCATGCCCATCGTGGGAAATGGCGTCGTCGTCTACGGCCTGGGCCGATACGTCTACGCCTTCAGCTCCCAGGCCAAGCGGTGGGATGTGCTGGACCTGCCCCAAGGGGCCAGCGCCATGCCCAGCGTCGGCAACCAGACCGCCCGCGTCGAGCATGACGGCCAGATTCACGAGTTCAACGCCGCGACCGGCAAGTGGAACCACATCGACATGAATGCGCTTCTCAATACCGTCAAGGAGAAGGCAGGGAAGGCAGCTCGGTGAGCCGGAACGACACGGGGAACGTGAGACGCACCGTGATGACAGGTATGAGAATCGGTGCGGTTCACATTCCCCGCCCAGCAACAGGTTGAAACCAAGCCGTTCACCGAACCGACCCCAGCGCGTGATGCAAGACAACGAGCCCGGCCAGCCCAAGGGTTGGCATTGCCGCCAGCAAGAGTGCCAGGAGCGCGAATGAGTAGCCAATGAACCGACGCGTCGAGGCCGCGGAACCAAACACGTGATCGATCGGCGTAAGTGATAGATTTCCCGCTCGGAGCAAGAGCCCGCTCAGCCGGAACCTCGGCCCGAGCGGCTCGGTGGGAACGCTGGGTTTCTCGATCGTCGCCTGGCTCATCGACAGATCCACGCTTTCCACGACAATTGTAATATGCGGGTGATGCGAGGACAAGCAAGCGCTGGGGGGATGTTTCGGTTCGACTCAGTCGCCCAGGATGAACCGCGTGTAAGCCCGGTCGCCCATGTACGAATAGCCGACACCTTCCCGCGGCGTGCCCGCGAGCAGGCTCTCGATGAAGCCGTTCCTCTCCACGAGAACGGTGTGGAGAATCTTGCGCTCGGGGTTGTCCAGGAGAAGAAACGTGACCCGGCCTTGAAGTGCGGTCGACCGCTCCAGTTGGTCCATTGTCTTCCGCGCGAACGGCATCGGCGTTTCCAGGTCGTGCAGCAGCTGGTGACTGCGGCCCCAGGTGCCTCCCGAGGCGCTCACGAAAGGCTTGCCGTAGAGGAGCGCCGCGGCGTCGTTGTAGGCCAGAACGGTCAAGAAATGCTGGTTTGAAGACTTCAACCAGCCAACCAGCTTGTCTTGGTGACGGTCGGTCTCATAGGCGTAGTTGGCATCGAGAAACGCGATCCGCTCGATGTCGTCGGGGATGGCTGCCAGCGTATTCAGGTAGCCGAAGATCAAGCTGCCGCCGCCGCTGTGGGCCGAGAGAACGATCCGCGTATGACGGTCGGGGGACCGCCTGCGCACGGCGTTCAGGATCGCGGGAATTTGCCTGTCTCCATGTTTTCCGCGCCAGGCGGGCCAGCTTCGCAGGTCGCTTTCCAGGTAGGCCACGACGAGGCTCCGATCGGTCATCGTCTGGCGCAGCCAGCCGAGTTGTGCGCCCACGTGCTGGATATCGAAATGCCAGTCGTCGCCGGGTTTCCTGGCCTTGCCGATCGCCTGCTCGATCGTCCCGCCGTTGGGCAAGGCGTAGTCGATCAGGAGCACTGGTTTGTCCCTTACGGGATCAGGGCGGTCGATCACGATCCGCACTCCCGGATCGACCGACAGCGATTCCAGCTTCGTGCCCGGCGCGGCCTGGAGCGAGGAAGCCGTTTCCGCCAGATCGTAGCGGGTCTTGAGCATCGCGCCTTCGCTGCTCAAGAGCGCCGCGCGGTTCGGGTCGGCGAGGACCTGCTCGATGGTCGTGGCCTCGCCGCTTACCAGCATCCGGCGGTTCACCAGCCGGATGCCGTGGCTGTAATCGACCCAGTTCTCCGAATGCCCCGTGTAGAGGGGTTGGATCGGCTTGCCGTCGAGTTTGTGCCAGCCGTAGATGGCCACCTTCCCCCTGGTTTTGAAGAGCTTGTTCGCGATCACCACGTCTTTCTTGTGGCCGGAAACCAGCACGCCGAGGGGCTGGTTTCCCCGCTCGGCGCGAATCAGCTCGTTGTGCCGGAGAAAGACGGCCACCGTCGTCATCGCCGGCGAAGGGGGAATGGGCCTGGGCTTCAGCTTCACATCAGCTTGCGCGTAGATTTGATCAACCATTCGAGGCGTCGGCAACACGCAGTCGAGCCGATCGGCGATCGCCTGGGCCGTCCGCGGCGAGAGCGGCGTGAGAAAGTAATCATCGTTCGACCCGATCGCCAGGTAATCCGGAGTGACGAAATAGGTTGCCCTCAAGCCTTGCCGTTCGGCTGTCACGGGAACGAGCTGGCGGAGGAATGCCGGGACGTTTCCCGACTTGATCTCGGCGATGATCCGTCGCTCCCGTTCGGCCAGGGGCAAGTCCCTGATCGAGCGCGCGAACTCAGAACCGCTCTGAGCGGTCGACGGCCTCGGCGGCAGGCCGAGCGATCGACCGGTGAGCGACACGCCACAGAGCAGAAGCAGGAAGGCAAACATACGGTTCGGGCTCGTCAAATGTCGCTACTCTTGTTCGTTCGAGGGCGCCAGTGCTTCAGCAGTTCCTGAAGCTGGGCGTCGGTCATGCCCCAGAGCCGCCGCTTCTTGCCCCCTTTGCGCGGAGCATCCTCATAGCCGATCGTCGTGGTTTCCACCCCGGTCTTGCGAATCAGCTCGGCGAGCGACTTGACGGCCATCCCTCCCAGCCGCCGGGCAATCTCCTCGGGCGAGTGCAGCTTGATCGGCCCTGCGCCGGGCTCACTTCCATGTTCACTGTGATCCAGCAATTCATCCACTCCCAAACAAATCCGCAAACCTGTACTCAAATTCGGGGCGGACACACCCAGTAGACTTCAGCGTCAATCGTCCCTGCACTGTCCCTTCAAAGCCACGGCAATGAACTTCTGTACAAAAACGTGCTTGCCTCCCAGTACCGGCTAGAGCACAATCAAGCAGTGACGGTGTGCCGCGACGTTTCCGTGCCCAGCGAGTCTCCGCACTCCATGAAAACCAAGCCGGCGGGCGACGATGTTCTTGAGCTGTTCTTGCCCGCGGTCGCGGCGTGGTTTCGCCAAACCCTGGGAGAGCCGGCTCCGCCCCAGCGCCTGGGCTGGCCGGCGATCGCCGCCGGAGAGAACACGTTGATCGTCGCGCCCACCGGCTCGGGCAAGACGCTGGCGGCGTTCCTGGCGGCGCTGGACCTGCTCTGGCGCGCTCCCCGCCGCGAGAAGGGCGTGCGAATTCTCTACGTCTCGCCGCTCAAGGCCCTCAATGAAGACATCAGGCGCAACCTGGAACTGCCGCTGGAGGGGATTCTCGACGCCTCGCGCCAGCTCGGCTCTCCCTTGCATCCGCTCCAGGTCGCGGTGCGGAGCGGCGACACGCCGGCTCGCGAGCGCGCGCGGATTCTCCGCAAGCCGCCAGACATCCTGATCACGACGCCCGAGTCGCTGCACCTCATGCTCACCAGCAGGGCTCGCGAGACCTTGCGCGGCGTTTCCCACGTGATCGTCGATGAGATTCACTCGGTCTGCGGCAACAAGCGCGGAGTTTTTCTTGCGCTTCTCCTCGAGCGGCTCCAGGCGATCGCGGCGGCGGCGTATCTGCGCATCGGTCTTTCCGCCACCCAGCGGCCGCTCGACGAGGTGGCCCGCTACCTGGGTGGCCTGCGGCCCGTCGGCAAGGGAGCGGAAAAGCGCTTCGAGCCCCGAC
>JBMFUH010000718.1:0-4153 GCA_049966735.1 Isosphaeraceae bacterium | reverse complement strand
CCCCGCAACTCTCGGGTTCCAGCCAAGATGTCGAAGAACAGTGATGTGTATGGGTATAATGCGCTCGGGAATGCGTCAAGGCCTCAAAAGAGGAGCCAGCCATGTTCGAGCTTATCAAGAAGAGTTTGCTTACCGGCGTGGGTTTGGCAGTCATGACCAGGGAAAAGGTCAAGGAATTGGGTGAGGAACTGGCATCGCAGGCCAAGCTCTCGGAAAATGAGGGCAAGGAGTTTGTCGATAACCTGATCAAACAGTCCGATGCCGCCCGTAAAGACTTCGAATCGCGCGTCAACGCCGCCGTACAAAAGGCTGTGTCAAGCTTGAACCTCGCCAGCCGTGATGAGGTCAACAAGCTGTCGGCAAAGGTTGATGAGCTGACGGCCAGACTGGCAGGTCAGGCGCAGGAAAAATCGGGGTGACCTTGCGTTGACCAGGCGCGAGGAGAGATCATCGCGCCTGAACAAAGAGATATCCTCTTCCTCATAACGCGGTAGCGATACCCTCCGAATGAGTAGAGCCAGAAGCGAGGGCATCGATGGTTGAAACTTCAGCAAAGGGTGAAACGTTTGGGGTCCCCCATGACGTCGAACGAGGGGAGTGTGACTGCGGTTAAATCTCCTGGTGCAGCGGACCCCAAACGTCTAGTACCAGATCTATCTGCTTTGCAGCCGCGCTCTTGAGGCACGGTAAAATGGCATTCTTGGTCCGGCGGCGTGGCCGTTGCCGGTCGTTAACAACCAGCTTCCGGCCAGATCGAGTGCATGAACGACTTCGCGGCCACGGAGCCCTTTAGTCACTTAAATAAGCATAGGATTTTCCGCGGCCCTCGTCAGCGTTGTAATATTATAGCCGATGCAAGAGGGAAAGGAATAGAAAAGCAGAATAATTTAGCCTGCATCAACCCGCAGGAATCGCACCAGGCAGATTTTTGCGAATAATTGGTCCTGCCAGAGAACCGCGGTACAGTCGTCTGTACAGCCGACGCTGGGGTTGCCGGTGTATGCGGTGTCTCACATTTCAGGTTTATGAATCGTGAATGGCGGCGGTCGTGGAGTTTGAGCAAGATAGGTCGGTCACTCCTCATCAGAGAGCGGCTCGCTGGGGCTTTCATCATCATTGCCTGTCTGAACGTCTCCATTACGCGGGGAGGATCCGGCGCCGGAAGGTGATTCATCGATGCGATACTCGGCGAGCTTCTTGTGTAGCGTATTTCGATTAATCCCCAAGCGTGCGGCAGCCTTGATCTGGACACGGTCACATGTCTGGAGGACCTGCTGGATCAACTCGCGCTCGACCTGGCCGACGATGTAGTTGTGAAGATTGCTGGCATTGGGGCCTGCATTGTGAATGCCTTGACGGACCAGCTCGGCAGTCAAGCTGCTGAAACCCCCACCACCGCTCTGATGACGGATTGGCCTGGGGGCTACTTCCCCGCGAAGCTGGGGTGGAAGGTGCTCGACAGTAAGCTCCACCCCGGTGCCGAGAATGACCGCTCGCTCCACATAGTTCTGTAATTCTCGCACGTTTCCTGGCCAGTCGTGTTCTCTAAGCAGGCGCATGGCTTCAGGTTGCACCCTATGCATCTCGCGCTTGTTCCGCTCCGCGTATCGTCCAAGGAAATAAAGGACCAGGATCTCAACATCATCGCGGCGTTCGCGAAGTGGAGGGAGATAGATCGGCACGACATTGAGCCGGTAATAGAGGTCCTCGCGAAAGTGACCTGCTTCAATCTCATCGAGCAGATCACGATTCGTGGCCGCGATAATTCGCGTGTCAACCTTCTTGGTGTTATTGTCTCCGACACGCTCAAATTCCCCTTCCTGCAAGACGCGGAGCAGCTTGACCTGAAGCTTGGGCGAGGTGCTGTTGATCTCATCGAGGAAGATGGACCCAGTATGGGCGGCTTCGAACCGGCCCGTGCGGTTGTCGACCGCGCCTGTGAACGAGCCTTTCACATGTCCGAAAAGCTCACTCTCCAGCAGGCTTTCCGTCAATGCTCCGCAATTCACGCGGATATACGGGCCTGTGGAGCGAGGGCTGAGGTCATGGATCGCGCGGGCGATCAGTTCTTTGCCCGTCCCTGTTTCACCGACGATCAAGACACAAGCACGCGATGGAGCAACCTGGCGAGTAATCCGGAAGACCTCGCACATGGCCGAACTGTTGCCAAGAACTCCCGGTAGAGCACCTGTCAAGCTCGCGTTGTCTCGAAGACCGGGGCCTGGCGTACAAAAGCTAATGGGGGGGCTGGTTCTGCTGTCGATAGCCATGAACGCGCAACTTTCAGGGAGACTCGTTCCACTGCCGCAACGCACATTGTGTCAGAAGCAAGAGCCCCCAAGAGCTTCGTTACCGGGGATTCCTTGCCGAACCTCCCGCTCCCGGAACGACAGGCCCAGCGGTGGGAACATGAACACCCATCGCCATCTTATGGTTTGAATGCGACCAGGAACGAAGAGCCGTGAGCGCGTTCTCCAGTTCGGAACGAAATTGCGGATCGGCTGCTGAGCGAGACGCCGCCGCCAGCCGGACTTCCTGATCGGCTGAGACCAGAGGGCCGTAATGCTTGATACTCCGCGCAAGCTGGCTGGCACTATTGCGACGCAGGTCGATGGGCCGCGAGGGATCGAGCACGACATCGGCCAGACTTCTCTGGGCCTTTGAGTCGGGTATGTCACCAAGTGCCATCGAGGCGGCAAGGCTAGTGGTTGGCTGGCTCAGCGCGATCATCAAGGCAGGCTCCGCGGCCTTCAGGTCGGATTCATAGGGGCCCTGTGGTTGCTGGGCGATCTGAGCCAAGAGCGCCGTGGCTTGCTGTGCATAGGTAGCGCGATCCGATCCGCTAAGCCGGGACGGTCGCCCACCAATCAGTTTTTCCAGAATCTCGGGGGTCATCGGCTGGACCAGGAACCTGACACCTGGGAAGTTAAGCGGCAGGTTAAGCCGGTTGACCTCGAGGTTGAGCGGGCCGTAAACAAAGACCGGCAGATCGTTTGTTCGCGCGTCACTCTTCAGATTGGTTAGCGTATCCAAGAGGTCCCACGCGGCCCCTCGATCCAGAGCGTAGCTAATCAGTACAAGCTCAACGTCAGCGGTTTCGGTGGCGGCACGAAAGCCCAGGTCGCCCCTGGTCTCCATGACCGTCTCGTAACCCAAAGCCCGAAGCGAACCGATGATCTGGCTGCCTCGGGCCGAATTGCTATCAATGACCATCGCGCGAGGAAGGCTTTGAGCGATGACAAACCGAGCAAGCACCGGGACAACCCGACTAGAACCGGGAAACGGCATCCTGGGCGCCATGTTGACCAGTGCCCTCGCGGCGGCAAATTGAGCGCGGGGCCCGGGTGAGACCAGCGCATCGACCAGGGGATGAGGACGTCCGCCATGCGTCAGCTCAGATGGATGGGTGACCTCTCCCAAGATGCTGGCCGCAACAGCCGCAAGGTCGTCCTTACCATCGGCGAGAGCCTTGCGCAAGACCTCCGTCAGGACGGTTGGTCCGGCTTTCTTGGCTGCGTCGGAGGTCGCTGGGTCCTGGGCGGGAAATCCATTGAACCCGAAGCGATTGACTGCTTTCTGAAGCGACAGGCTCCAGTAAACAGCCTGCGCGTCCAGGTTTTTGGGCTCTAATTTGATTGCCTGATCGGCGAGCCTGAGGCCGAAGTAACTCTCGGCGTCGGCTCGGCGCATCAGTTGCGACGCCGGAACATTCTGTTCCTTGTTCCAGACCCAGACCGCAACCGGGTCACCGGGAAAGTCCACCTGGTGGCGATGGAACCGCCAGGCTGCATCGGCAATTGCTTGAACGGCGGTCCGGGAGACCATCCCGTAAGGCTTTCCCGTCAACTGGCTAATCGCCATTCGTGCGGCTTGGCCGAGCCCAGATGGAGAATCGGCTGACGCGGCGGGATAGATCAGGAACGGAATGGCCCGGGAATCGCCGATCTGCCCCAGTGCCGTGGCTGTATCAGCCATGAGCGCGGGGTCGCCGCTATCGAGGACAGCCAGGAGCGGCGGTACCGCCGCGTGATCAAGACGGCCCAGGTTTCGGACCAGGAGTGACCGATTTTCGGGGCTGATCCCTGATCGATTCAATGCCTCGATCACGAACGGGACGGCAACCGGCCCCGCTTCCTGGAGGTGGGCGACGGCG
>JBMFUH010000717.1:0-4153 GCA_049966735.1 Isosphaeraceae bacterium | reverse complement strand
CAAGACTTCACTTCGATATCCTCGTGGCCGAAGATGATCAGCGAAACCAGGACCAGGCCCAGGCTGCGGATGATGAACTTCCAGTACGTGCGTGCCGGCCCAATCTGGGCCAGCCGGCGGATCGCCGAGAGCCGAAACGAGAAGCCGGCCGCGAACATGAAGCCGGGCATGATCGTATCGGCGTAGCTGAAGTATGGAGGGTCGGAGTGATGCTTCATCACCTCGGCGATTGCCGCCAGTCCGCCCACGAAGTTGACCACGAACATGCCCGCGACCGTATAGCCGCGAAACTGGTCCATCGACAGGATGCGTCCGGCAGAAGGGGTCTTTGCGTTGCTCATCATCGGCTCTGGGTTATGGGAGTCTTCAAGAAGTGCCTTCCGTCAAACAGGAGCGACCTTGCTCCGCGCGAGGCGAGGCTCGACCCGCGAGGTATCACGGCCTGACGCAGTTCCCCGGAGGTCGAACGCGGGGATGGCCGGGCCGCCTTCGAGCTTTCGACGAATGTCTGCCCGAAAAAGATCGAGCCCAGCGTACAGATTCCGCGGCCCTTCGGCCAGTACACTCCGACCGGCCATCCGTGGACGCTGACCGCTATCCTGCATTTCCCGCCGTATTCGTCGTCGTGATGCCTTCGATCTTCACGTCCTTGACGCCGCCCAGATCAATCCCCTGCCGCCGCACGACCGTCTCGAGGACGTGCAACCTCGGGTCGCCTCGCCCGATGACGATTCGCCGGCTTGCCTGATCGTAACGGAAGCCGCTCCAGGGCTGGCCGTCGCGGAGCAGCCTCCGTGGCTCCGAGGCTAACGAGGCCGACCAGCTTCCGTCCGCTTCGTGCCTCCAGTTGTCGATCAGGTCGGCACCGCTGATCACGACCGTCTCCCCCTTCATGGCTCGAAACGTCAAGCCACTCGTCCGGGGCCGGAGGGTCTCGCGATAGATCCCGCCGCGGACCACGACCGTCTCGCCCGGCTGGGCCAGCTCGCAGGCCCGGGCCAGAGTCGCCAGCGGCACTGCCGGATAGCCCCAGCCGGGGTGGTCGGACGCCGCGGGATGTCGGGGGCCCACGTAATACACGTTGGGATACGCGAGGGCTCCGATCGTCACGCTGTCCTTCCCCGCGCCGATCGCCGGGCTCCCTTTCCGCAAACGGAAGTTCCGCCCGGGCGCATCCACGAACAGCGGGTCTCCGCGCAGGTTCGTCTCACCCCGGGCGGGCCAGTCGGTGAAGGTCAGGTTGAACTCGATCACCGGACGCGACGCGGAGAAATCTCCGTCTCCGTCGATCACGGCGCGCTGGGCGCTGGCGAGGATGTTGTGGCGAATCCGCCCGCCCGTTGATTCCTTGCCGCGCAGGCCAACGGCCGCCCACCGCACGTGGGAGATCGTGTTGTTCTCGATGGCCACATCCGGCGTCTGGATGATGTCCGGGCCCCAGCCGCCGCTGATCCTGGGCGAGTTGGTCGACGCGACGTTCCCCCGGAACGTCCAGCCGCGCACGCTCCCCAAATGGGGGGCGCTCTCCACCATGCACATCTGGTGAAAGTCGAAGCAGACGTTGGATTCAAAGACCAGATCCTGGGCGATCTCGCCGTTGTTCGTGAACGTCTGCAGGCAGTCGACGTGAGCGGTCCAGATTTCCCTGGAAATGCTGCCATGATAATAGTTGTACCGCTGAACGCAACGCTTGCCGAAGAACCGGGAGTAATCGCAATCGTCGTACCGGCGAGCCGGCGTGTACATGAACAGACGGTTCACCTCGTTGTTCTCCACCAGCCAGTCCTCGCCTCCCAGCACGAAGCCGTACTGGCTGTGCTCGACCTTGTTGTACGCGATGCGATTGTGCGCGAGCGCCGAGTAATCCCGCGTCTGGCCGTCGGGGCTGGGCTTTCCCCCCGTTCCGGCGACCCCGACCATCATCTTATGAACATAATTGTCCAGAACTTCACAGTGGCTGCCGCCGAGCTGCACGGCGACGGCCGGCTTGCCGGCATTGATCTCGAAGCCCTCGACGCGGAGGTGGTCGCCTTGCAGGTCAAACCCGCGCACGACGACCAATCGCCTGGGCAAGGCCCGCAACGTGATCGGCCGGCCCTCCCTTCCGCTTGTGTTGACGTTCACGCGCTCGTCGTACGCGCCCGCCATGACAACGATCACATCTCCCGGCTGAACACGCTCGACCGCTCGCTCGATCGTCTTCAGTGGCTGCTCCTCCGTGCCCGGATTGCTGTCGGCCGCCGCATGTGAGCATTTGTCCACAACAAGGATCGCCCCACGGGCATTGTCGCTTGCACCTGGCACCAGCGCAATCCAGAGTGGAATCAAGCCCACAACGATGATCGTCGGCCGCGGGGTGCTCATGGCGTTTCCATTCTCCCGGCTTCGTCCGGGGCAAGATCTCGTAATCAGCAAGTGAGCCCGCTTGAGAGCGGTTTTCGGCTCGATGGCTCATCGGAGGGGCCGCCGTGCGGACCGATGGCCGGGGTTGTGCGGACCGATGGCCGGGGTTGTGCGGACCGATGGCCGGGGTTGTGCGGACCGATGGCCGAGGCTGTACGGACTGATGGCCGGGGCATGATGTCCGCACGGCGGACCCTATGACACTCGCCTCTTTCCAGGCATCTTACCTCCTGCGAGAAGAGAAGGTAATGTATGAAGTATTCTAAAGCGCAATTTGGTAGACTTGCGCTGGAGGATCCGGGTCAGTGATCTCCCGACATGGAACTCGACGATTGAGGCGCACGATGTCTCACTCCGTGCAATCACGATTGTTGCGATACGGTAGTGCGCTCGTCTCGGTGACTCTGATGACGGGTCTCTGGGCTTGCTTCCCTACCCTGGCCCAGCACCGACCTTTTGTCACCTTCTACTTTGCCGTCATCTTCACGGCCTGGTACGCGGGGCTGGGGCCGTCGATCGTCGCGGTCGTACTTTCATGCATTTCGTCTATTTATTTCTTTTTTCCACCGATCAGGACTCTCGCCGTCGATGATCCTGAAGACATGGTCGCCATGGCGATGTTCATCACCGTCTGCTCGGCCATCATCGCCTTCAGCGAGGCAAACCGAGCCGCGCGTCGGCACCTGGAGAGGCAGATCGCCGACCGGATTTCCGCCGAGGAGGAGCTGAGGCAGTCCGACCGCCGCAAGGACGAGTTTCTGGCCGTTCTGTCTCACGAGCTGCGCAACCCCCTGGCACCCATTCAAACGGCCCTCGATCTGCTCGAACTCAAGTACCGGGAAGAGGCAGATCCCGAGTTGGCGATCATCGCCCGGCAAGTCCACCAACTCAAGCGACTGGTCGACGACCTGCGGGATATGTCCCGGATCAGCCGGGGAAAGGTCGACCTGCAAACGGCAGCGGTGGAGCTGGGTGCGGTGGCCAGTCAGGCGGTCGAGGCGGTCCGACCGGTTTTTGACGAGCAGAAGCAACACCTTCAGATATCGATTGCCCGGGGAGCGATTTACATCGAGGCCGACCCGACGCGCATGGAGCAGGTCCTGGTCAACTTGCTGCTCAATGCCTCCCGGTACACGCCCCGGAGGGGACAGGTCTGGCTGGAAGTCGACTTGGAGCGAGAGCAGGCGGTCATCCGGGTTCGTGACACGGGAATCGGCATGGAACCGGAGCTACTGCCCAAGGTTTTCGACCTGTTTCAGCAAGGCGAGCGCAGAATCGGCCGGTCGCCCGTCGGCAGCGGAATCGGCCTGAACCTGGCAAAGAAACTGGTCGAGCTGCACGGCGGGACGATCACCGCCAGTAGCGCCGGGCCGAACCAGGGAAGCGAGTTCGTGGTCCGGCTGCCTTGCGTCGCGCCCGCACCGGCGGAAACACCGCGGATGCCTCAGGCTGTCTCCGCGCTCGACACTCAGATCTTTCCCCGCTGGCGGATCCTGATTGTCGATGATAATGTTCAAGCGGCCGATAGTCTGGGAAAACTGATGTCCGTGGCGTTCGGGCAAGACGTCCGGGTCGTTTACAGGGGCGAGCGGGCGCTCGAGGAGGCGAATTCGTTCCTGCCGCATCTGGTTCTGCTCGACCTGGAGCTGACCGGCATGGACGGTTACGAGGTGGCCACGCGGTTGCGCGAGCACCCCGAGTGCTCCAAGGCCCTGATCGTGGCGGTGACCGGCTGGGGCCACGAAGACGA
>JBMFUH010000716.1:0-4154 GCA_049966735.1 Isosphaeraceae bacterium | reverse complement strand
GTCGATGAGCAAGAGTGCGGGGGGACCATGCTCGAATGCGGCCTTGACCTTCGCCAGAGCCAGATGAGGATTCTGGCGCTCCGGCTCGTCGAGCCGCACACCCTTGGGCCCGGCCAGGTCAATCAAACAGGCGGCCAGATCGCCCAGGTTGGCGGGCCTGATGAGAAATCGGCCGCCGGGATACCTGGAGCCGTGCCCCCAGGCATAGGCAAACGCCAGCGTGCTGGCGCCGAGTCCCGGAATGCCGGGTTCCGCGGTGAGCACGCATTTCTGGCACTCGATCAGATTGCTCAGAAGCATGTGGAGCTCGTCACGACGGCCGACGAAGTGCCGGCCCGGCGGCGGGACCGTGTTGGGAGAGGCAGCGCGCGCGGCAGGCCTGCGCAGTCGTTCAACGATCTGGCGGGGAAGGCCGGCAAGCCGCCGCCGCAGCTCTTGCTGATGGAATGCCGTCTGGGGCCAGAAGGACAACCAGTCAATGCACCAGCGACGTCTCAGGTCCTTGATCAAGGCTGACGCCTGACTCTCGATTGGGTCGGCCTCGAAGGCCGGATGCCGCGCCACATAGATTGGTATGATGCCCTCGCCTGGCAATGCCTTGGCCAGTTCGGTCTCGACGTACACCTCCCACTCCCGCCGGCAGAAGGGACTGGCGAAGTACGCCGGCGAGAGGATCGCCAGCATCAAGCGAGATTGCCTCAAGGCCGGCAGAATCGTCGCCCACCAGTCGCCCATCGAACAAGTGGGTTCGCAAGCGTGGAACACCCGGAGCGGAGCGCCGATGTCGCTCTGGTACTGGACCAGAATGGCCCGCACCAAAGCGGAGACCTTTTTCCTCTCATCGCCGTGCTCCGGCGCACGGGCGCAGCTCACAAAGACGTCGTAGCTTTGCTCTTGCTCTGGTCCCCACGGCAACATTCCTTCCGTTCCCTCCGGAGATTCAGGACTGCTGGCACCCTTGACAGTTCCCTCTGGTTGCTCTGATGATGGTTCGATCAGTCGGCATCCTCTCCGGTTGCTCTTCTCGACTCGAACGGACGGAGAGTGCCTTGCACGGGTTCACGATCCAGCCCCGCCGCTCCGTGACCCCACCCGCGGAATCGCGAAATCATCCACCGGAGACGGGTACATTTTTCCAGCTTGGCTCGTCTGATTCAAGGAGCTTCCTTCCATGCAAAAGGGCATGGCTCATTTCGTTTGGACCGCGGGTATCTTTTTCATGAGCACTTTCTGCCAACTTCGAGCTGACGAGGGGATGTGGGTCTTCAACAACCTGCCGCTGGCCAAGATCAAGGCCGCTTACGGCTTCGAGCCGCCGGCCGGCTGGGCGGAGCATCTGCGTTCGTCGGCGGTCCGCTTCAACAACGGCGGCTCCGGCTCGTTCGTCTCGGCCGACGGCTTGATCATGACGAACCACCACGTGGGCGCGGACACGTTGGCGAAGCTGGGCACGAAGGAGAAGGATTACTACCGCGACGGCTTCTTCGCCAGGACCTACGAGGAGGAAGCGAAGGCCCCCGACCTTGAGCTGAACGTGCTGGTGGGCATCGAGGACGTGACGGCCCGGGTGAGCGCCGGAATCACCCCCGACCTCGACGACGCCGCGGCCGAGAAGGCCAGACGTAAGGCCATGGCCGAGATCGAGAAGGAATCGACCGACAAGACGGGCCTGCGCAGCGATGTGATCACACTTTATCAAGGAGGACAGTATCACCTTTACACATTCAAGAAATACACTGACGTCCGGCTGGTCTTCGCGCCCGAGTTTGCCGCCGCGTTTTTTGGCGGCGATCCCGACAATTTCGAGTATCCCCGCTACGATCTCGACGTGTGCTTCTTCCGGGCCTATGAAAACGGCAAGCCCGCGCGTCCGCCTCATTATCTTCAGTGGAGCAAGCACGGTTCCACGGATGGCGAGTTGGTTTTCGTCGCGGGTCATCCCGGGAGAACCGATCGACTCAACACCCTGGCCAGCCTGCAATTTCTCAGGGATGCCGCCTTTCCCCTGCTGCTGGACTACCTGCACACCCAGGAAGCCTTCCTGCTGGATTTCGGCAAGCGAAGCGCCGAGGCGTTTCGCCAGTCGAAGGAAGACCTTTTTGGTATCCAGAACAGCCGCAAGGCGAGGATCGGAGGGCTGGGCGGCCTGCGCGACGAGGCCTTCATGGCTCGCAAAGCCCAGTCGGAGAAAGAGCTGCGCCAGCGGATCGCCGCCGATCCCCGCAAGCAGGAGGCTTACGGAGCGGCGTGGGACCGGATCGCCCAGGCCCAGAAAACGGCCGCCAGCCTGCTGAGGCCGTACAACTTCCTCGAGCGCGGTCTGGCATTTGACTCGGAGCTGTTCCGGATCGCGCGCCATCTCGTCCGGCTGGCCGAGGAAAAGACCAAGCCCAACTCCGAGAGGCTCAAGGAGTATCGCGAGTCGGCCCTGCCCTCGCTGGAGCTGAGGCTCTTCTCCGAAGCCCCAATCTATCCCGAATACGAGGAAGCCAAGCTGGCGCATTCGCTGGCTTACTGGAAGAAGATGCAGCCCGACCTGCCGCTGGTGGAACAGGTATTGCGCGGGCGGTCGCCGGCGGACGCCGCTCGCGCCTTCGTTCAAGGCTCGAAGCTGGCCTCGATTCCGCTCCGCAAGCAGCTTGCCGAGGGCGGGAAGGCGGCCATCGAGCACTCCGACGACCCGATGATCAAGCTGGCTCTGACCGTCGATGCCCAGGCCCGCGCCGTCCGGAAAGAGCGCGAAGACAAGGTCGAAGGGGTGGAAGCGACCAACTACGCGCTGATCGCCAAGGCCCTGTTCGAGGAGCTGGGAGATTCGATTTACCCCGATGCCACGTTCACCCTCCGCCTCGCCTACGGCGTAATCAAGGGGTATGAGGTCGATGGCAAGACGATTCCACCGTACACGACGATCGGCGGCGCATTCGCTCACGCCGAAGCCCACGGCAACAAGGGCCCCTATGAGCTGCCCAAGTCGTGGCACAAGGCCAGGTCGGCAGGCGCCCTCAAGCTGGAGACTCCTCTTAACTTCGTCTCGACCGCCGACATCATCGGCGGCAACTCGGGAAGCCCCGTCGTCAACCGCGACAACGAGGTCGTCGGCCTGATCTTCGACGGCAACATCCAGTCGCTGGTCCTCGATTTTGGCTATGACGAGAAGGTCGCACGCGCCGTCGCCGTGGACTCGCGGGGAATCCTCGAAGCCCTGCGGTCGATCTACAAGGCCGACCGGATCGTCAAGGAACTGACGGCCCATTGAACGATACGTTTCCCTAAGTTCCTATCACCGCGAGCCGGTCGCTCGCGTCGGCGCGCCCCGCTCGCGGTCGATCATTTTGACTTCTCAGCCGGCTGAGCCGAGATCCCGCGCACCTCGATCTCGTCGAACATCCCGGTGTCGTCGAACGATCCCACGCCGACTCGCCCGTGTCGGAAATGCCGGTCGTGCGCGATCATCACAGGTTTATCCATTTGATCGAAGAATACCTGGATCAGACCATCTTGAACGCGGCGGACGATCCGGACGTGGTGCCAGCCGTCGGTCCAGGCCGTTCCCGACGTGCGCGACTCGGCGATCGAGACGCGCGGGGCGCTGTTGACCAGAAAGATGCTGTTGGCGTGCTCGTCGGCCGCCTTCGCCAGGTGAACGTAGTAAAAGTGGCTGGGATCTTCATAGCCGAAGATGAAGCAGAGATCGCGGTGGCCGTAGTCGCGTCCGGTCGAGCGGACCTTGACGTCCAGCACGAGATCGCTCACATCAACCTTGCCGGCCAGCGCGATATTGAACGGGGACCGCACCGGCGGCTCGTACTTGCTAGCCTGAAACTGCTCGAGCACCCGGCTTTTTCCCGCCTCGTCCCGGGAGATCCGCCATGCCGCGCGATCGGTGAAGTCCCACCCGGTCGGCTTGTCGCGCTCGAAGTCGTCGTGGAAGACGACCGGCAAATCCGCTCCGAGAGCGGGGCGAGCCGGCACCATCCCCGCCAGGGCGAGGAGGGCCGCCCAGCAAAAGGGCGGCAGGAAGAAGCGATGGTTCTGGCGTCGAAAAAGGCCAGACGACTGGGGCATAAGTCATTCCTTTCTCGGTTGCAGGGCGGTGAGCTAGAGCGTTTTTCGGGTCGATAGCTCACCGTAGTCCCGGCGCGCCGGGAGAC
>JBMFUH010000715.1:0-4181 GCA_049966735.1 Isosphaeraceae bacterium | reverse complement strand
GGAGTGGAGTTATTGCTCGTTGACTGCGTGTTCGTCGTTGTGGAGGGCGTCGAAACGACCGCGGTGGAAGAAGCCTGGTTCGTGGTGGTGGTGCTGATGCTCGTGGTGCTTGTGCTTGTGGCTGTCGACGCCACCGGCGTCAAGACCGGCGTGGAAACCGGGGCGGTCGTCACGGTTGTGCCGGGCTGGGGAATCAGGGCGGCGGCCTTGGTGATGTCAAGCTGGCCGATCGTGAGTCCGCTGGACGGGTCGTAAATGGGGTCCGCGCCTTGTTCGAGCCAGCCGGTCACCTGGGCCACGCTGGGCAGAGTGCCGAACCGCTGGTAGTAAATCTGCTGGAGCAGCACGACGGCGCCGCTGACCAGAGGCGCTGCGAAGCTGGTTCCATCGACGCCGGAGTAGCCGCTGTCGCCGGAGGGGGCGACAAAGCCGGTCCCTGGCGCGGCCAGGTCGGTCTTCGTGCCCAGGCCGACGGTTGCGCCCAACCGCTGGGCGTCGGGCAGCAACTGGCCGCTGGTGTTGGTCGCGGTCACGCTGATCACGCCGCCGACGATCGAGACGAATCCTTCTCCCTGCTGGCCGCTGTAGCTGTTTCCCGTGGCGCCGACGACGGGAATGTTCATGCTCTCAAGCTGACTGATCAGGCCGGTGATCTGCTGTCCCGCGCCGCCGTCATGGGCAAACCAGTTCTGCGCGTAGTTGCCGCCATCAGATAGAGATATGTTGACAACAGTGATATTGTACTTGGCGTGATTGTTGATGACCCATTGCAGTGCCTGGACGATGTTGCTGAGGCTGGAGGAGTTGTTATTGCCGGTGACCTTGAGGGCCACGATGTTGACCCCCGGCGCGACGCCGAGATGGCTGGGGTCGTTGCCGCCGATCAAGCCGGCCACGGCGGTGCCGTGCTGGGAGGTGGTGGCCATGGGATCGGCGGTGTTGTCGGCGAAGTCGTAGCCGGCGATCACCTTGTAGCCGGGCCCGAAGCCGCCGCCCAAGTCCGGGTTGTTGTAGTCGACCCCGGTGTCGATCACGGCGACCGTCATGCCGCTGCCGTCGACTCCGTAGGCCGATCGCGTGGCCGCGGCCCCGATGATCGGGTCGAAGGGGGTCGCCGTTCCCGTGATGACCGTACCTGCCGGCTGTTCCACCATCTTCGGGGCGATTGCTGCCTTCGCCGCATGGGCGCTCCTCGTCCGGGCCAGATGGTGCACATGAACCGGCGCATTCAGGGCGCTCTGGACGTGTACGGCGGCGAGGTGGTGCTCATGAACAGCGTGCTGAGCCACGAGTGCTCCGGAGACCGTCGAGAGCAAGCAGCGATCGTCGAGGTGCTCCAGGCCGGGGCGTTGGCGCCGATCACACTTTCGACGGCGGCTACGGTTCAGGGTCCAAGCCATGAAATAGTCTCCCCAGACGGCCGCCATGCCATTGGCTCAGGCCGCCCCGCGAATCGGTAGTGAACGCCCCCCGTCCATGGCGTGCGCCCCGCGCGCCGCCGGTCTGTTCCGGCTGCGCGAGCGGCGCCCGGAGACCCATCCCGACGGAAGATCAGGGCAGGGTCCACAGAGCGTGTGACCAGGTTGTTCGGTTCGTGAAGGGCCGCCGAGGGCGGACCGAGGGAGCACCCTTTTCCATTTACATTGCGAGCGCTCCCGGACGCCTCCAGGTTCGTGACCCGAGCGCGGAAAATCGACGGCCTGCCCGGGCAAGAGCAAGGGTCTGGGGACACCCCCGCCCCAGTCTCCAGGGGACGGCGATCGGAAGGCAAGATCCTGAAGAAGACCGGTAGGAATCAATCCCGCCGATCCCGTTGGACCAGGTCTCACTGCGACCAGGTCCCCGGCGCGATCCCCTCGCGCCGGTTCGGTCCGGCCGACAGCGTCACAGACCACAGGGAGCTGTGCCCACCGCCGCGGACCAAGGCCGTCGATCGTCGCCGGGCCACTCCGTCTTGTGCCTCATCATGAGACACTCTAGAGTGTGGGCCACTGTTCGACGGTGCTGAGTCGAGTGCAAGCCTCGGTCAGTGCCCTTACTATCGGTCTCGATTTCAAACGAGGTCCCATCGAAAAATGGAAATCGTCGCGGTGATTCCGGCCCGGTTCGCTTCGACCCGTCTGCCCGGCAAACCCCTTTTATCCGACACCGGATGGCCCTTGATCCGGCACGTGGTGGAAGCGGCGCGACAAGCGCAATCGGTACAACGCATCATCGTGGCCACGGATGACGCGCGGATCGCCCAGGCCGTGCGTGACTTCGGCGGCGAGGCCATGCTGACCCGCGGCGATCACCCCACCGGAACCGACCGCGTCGCGGAGGTTGCCGCGCAAATCGAAGCGGCCCGCATCATCGTCAACGTCCAGGGGGACGAGCCCGAGATCGCCGGCGCGACGATCGATCGCCTGGTCTGGCTCCTGGACAACGACCCCGACGCCCCCATGGCCACGCTGGGCACGCCGATTCGCGACACGGCCGTCTATCGCGATCCGTCTTGCGTCAAGGTCGTCTGCTCACGCCAGGGCCGGGCGCTCTATTTCTCCAGGAGCCCGATCCCCTGCCATCGCGATGGCCTCCCCGAGCCCGGCGGCGCTGCCCCCCTGGCCTACCTGCACCTTGGGCTCTACGCCTATCGCCGCGACTTTCTGCTCAGGATCGGCAGCCTGCCCGGCTCTCCGCTGGAAGCCGCCGAGAAGCTGGAGCAGCTTCGCGTCCTCGAGGCCGGAATCCCGATCGCCATCGGCATCGTCGACGAGCCCACGATCGGCATCGACACCCCCGAGGACTACCGGCGGTTCGTGGAGCGATGGCGCACACGGCATGCCGCGGCATCGTAGGGTCCGCCGGGCGGACAAAATGCCCTGGCCTCGATGTCTCGAGACGCTTGCCATCCACCAAAAGGCGCCCAGCCGTGCGAGTATGCGGAAGCACGTTGCGCACCTCGGGCCAGAGCGACGACCCCGCGGCTGATTCGAGTTTCATTCTGAAGCTCCATTCGTCTTCCAGACACCGAGCAAAAGGCACCAATGCAGTCCTGGCCACATCCGAAGTCTCCGGGTTGCCCGGAATTGGCACGGCAAATGCTCAATATCCCTCATTGACGACAGGAGTGAGGGCGCTCTGCTGGCGCCCTCGCTGCACGCATTCTTGCCGACTTCACGTCCCGCGACGGAGAAAACCATGCGCGTCTGGCCCGGCCGGCCGTATCCACTGGGAGCCACCTGGAACGGAGCGGGAGTCAATTTCAGTCTGTTCGCCGAGAACGCGACCAAGGTCGAGCTCTGCCTCTTCGAGGACATGGAGGCGACCAAGGAGAGCACTCGCATCCCGCTGGCGGAGCAAACGGCCCAGGTCTGGCATGCTTATCTGCCTGATGTCACTCCCGGTCAGCTTTATGGGTATCGCGTGCACGGTCCGTTCGAGCCCGCTCAGGGCCATCGATTCAATCCGCACAAGCTGTTGCTCGACCCCTATGCCAAGGCCATCGGCAGGGACTTGCGGTGGGACGATTCGTTGTTCGGATACCAGCTTGATCAGGAGGAGGCCGACCTGACGCTCGACGAGCGTGACAGCGCGGCGTTCGCTCCGCTGGCCGCCGTCGTGGACACCGCCTTCACCTGGGGAGACGATCGGCTGCCGCGAACGCCCTGGCACCAGACGCTCATCTACGAGCTGCACGTCAAGGGGTTCACCAAGCAGATGACGGAAGTGCCCGAGAAGGCGCGCGGCACCTACGCGGGTCTGGCCGCCGAGTCCTCGGTACAGCATCTGCGCGAGCTGGGAATCACCGCGGTCGAACTCTTGCCGGTGCACTATCACGTGGACGACCGGTTCCTCACCGAGAAGGGACTGGTCAATTACTGGGGATACAACACGCTCGGCTTCTTCGCTCCCGATCCGCGCTACGCCATGGACCCGACCCCCGAAGCCACCATCCGCGAATTCAAGATGATGGTCCGATCATTGCACGCCGCCGGCATCGAGGTGATCCTGGACGTCGTCTACAACCATACCGCCGAGGGGAACCAGCTCGGGCCGACCTTGTCGTTCCGGGGAATCGACAACGCCAGCTTCTACCGCCTGGCGGCGGAGCCGCGGTATTACATGGATTTCACGGGCTGCGGCAACACATTCAACATGCAAAGCCCGCAAGTGCTTCAGCTCATCATGGACAGCTTGCG
>JBMFUH010000714.1:0-4181 GCA_049966735.1 Isosphaeraceae bacterium | reverse complement strand
GCACGTTTACTGCGAGAAGCCGCTCTGTCATTCGATTCACGAAGCGCGCGTGCTGGCCGAGGCGGCCGCGCGACACAAGCTCGCGACCCAGATGGGCAACGGGGGACATTCCAGCGAGGGCACCCGCCGGGTGGTCGAGGCGATCCGCGCCGAGGCGATCGGCCCAGTCCGCGAGGTCCATGCCTGGACCGACCGGCCGATCTGGCCTCAGGCCGTCGACCGGCCCAGGAACCGGCCGCCCGTCCCGAGGACCTTGCACTGGGACCTCTGGATCGGCCCAGCGCCCTTGCGTCCCTATCATCCGGCTTATCACCCGTTCAAATGGCGCGGCTGGTGGGATTTTGGCACAGGCGCGCTGGGAGACATGGGCTGCCACATCATCGACGTGCCCTTCTGGGCACTGCAACTGGGCGCCCCGCGAACCATCGAGGCGGAGAGTCCTCTCCTGCACGACCATCCCGATACGGCCCCCGCCTGGTCGATCATCCGCTACGAATTCCCGGCTCACGGCAGCCGACCGCCCGTGAAGCTCACCTGGTACGACGGCGGCAAGCTGCCCCCGGCGGAGCTCTTCGACGGTCAACTTCCCGGCAAAGGTTCCAACGGCAGCCTCTTCGTGGGGGAGAAAGGACGGCTCCTGGTCGGTGGCGGGCGGCATGGTTATCGGCTGCTTCCCGAGCGCGATTTCGAGGGTTTCGTCGCCCCCAAGCCCACGCTGCCCCGCTCTCCCGGGCATCACGAAGAGTGGATCGAGGCCTGCAAGACCGGCAAGCCCACCGGGACGAGCTTCGATTTCGCGGGCCCGCTCACCGAAGTGGTCCTGCTGGGCAACGTCGCGCTCCGCGCTGGCCGTCCGATCGAATGGGACGCTCGGGCCATGCGCTGTATCAGTAGACCGAGTGACGATATGTACATCAATCGCGAGTATCGCCGCGGCTGGGTGCCGTGATGTCTTGAGATGTGACCGGTGCAAAAGGAGCAACTCATGGCGAGGAGAGTGACCGCGTTGAAAGTCAACGGGGCAACGCACCCCGTTGACGCCGATCCCGAACGGAGCTTACTTTCCGTTCTTCGCGACGACCTAAAGCTGACAGGCTCCAAGTTCGGCTGCGGAGAAGGAAAATGCGGCGCCTGCACCGTCTTGATCGACGGCCAGGCTGCTCACTCTTGCACGACCCGTGTGGGCGTTGTTGCCAGCCGGGCCATCACGACCATCGAGGGACTGGAGAGCCCGGAGGGCAAGCTGCATCCGCTCCAGCAGGCGTTTCTTGACCTGGGCGCGTTTCAGTGCGCGTACTGCACGCCGGGCATGATCGTGGCGGGCGCGGGGCTCCTGGCCTTGAATCCTGATCCCAGCGAGCCGGAAATCATCGAGGCCATGCAGGGCAACATCTGCCGTTGTGGAACCTATCCCCGGATCGTGGCCGCGTTCCGTCGCGCCGTCGTCCTGAAGAAGGAGGTAAGCCGATGAACTCAGTCGATCAGCTCGAAACGGAACTGGAAATCGAGCCCGAGCGTTACGAGTTCTGGGAGTCGGACTGCGATTTCGACCTGGCCCGGCGCGACTTCCTCCGCGTCCTCGGCGGCGGCTTGCTCGTGCTTTGCCTCGGCCAGAGCGACGAGGCCCAGGAGTCGGGCAGACAGGGCCGGCGCGGCGGAGGAGGTCAGCGCCGGGGGTTCGGACAGCCGCTTCCCCGTGATATCGACGCCTGGGTCCATATCGGCGAGGATGGTGCCGTGACGGCCTCGACCGGCAAG
Organism: Isosphaeraceae bacterium; assembly: GCA_049966735.1. Classification (GTDB taxonomy): domain Bacteria; phylum Planctomycetota; class Planctomycetia; order Isosphaerales; family Isosphaeraceae; genus Aquisphaera. The sequence goes on along the minus strand of JBMFUH010000714.1, from coordinate 2,423 downwards.
GTCGAGATCGGCCAGAATGCGCGGACCTCGTTGACCATGGCCGTGGCCGACGAGCTCAAACTCACAGTCGATGTCGTGAAGCTGGTCATGGGAGACACCGATCATGTTCCCTACGACATGGGGACCTTCGGCAGCCGGACCAGCCCGACCATGGTTCCCCAGATGCGCCGGGCCGCCGCCGCGGCGCGGGGGCTTTTGCTGGTACTGGCCGCCCAAAAGTGGGGCATCGACGTTGGATCGCTGGAGACGTCCGGCGGCAAGGTGACCCATCCGTCGACAGGGAAATCGGCCGGCTTCGGCGAGCTGACCAAGGGCCGGCGGCTCGTCGAGACCATCAGCGACGACACGAAAACCATGCCCCCCGCCGAATGGAAGGTCGCCGGCAAGTCGGTTCCCAAGATCAATGCGCTCTCATTCGTGACCGGGCGGCACAAGTATCCCAGCGATATCGATCGGCCCGGGATGCTCCGGGGCAAGGTCTTGCGTGCTCCCGTCTATGGGGCACGTCTCGTCTCGCTCGATAGCACGCACGCCGCCGCGCTGCCTGGGGTCAAGGTGATCCGCGACGGTGAGTTCGTCGGCGTCGTCGCGCCCACCGAGCATGAGGCCGCGAAAGCCCTCGCCGCGCTGCGGCCAACGTGGAAGACTCCCGACGGTCCCACGCCCAGCGATCGTGAGGTGCCGCGGATCCTCAAGGGACATTCCCAGGAGGGGAATCGGGGCTTCGGCGGTCGCTCTACCAGCGAGAACGGCTCGGTCAAGGACGAACTGGCGGCGGCGCACGTGAAGGTCGAGGCGAGTTACACTGTGGCCTACATTGCCCACGCTCCGCTCGAGCCCCGCGCGGCGGTCGCGGAGTGGGACGGCGACCACGTCACGGTCTGGACCGGAACCCAGCGCCCCTTCGGAGCGCGCCCGGAGGTGGCCCAGGCGTTTCACATTCCTGAGTCGAAGGTGCGCGTGCTCGTTCCGGACACCGGCAGCGGCTACGGCGGCAAGCACACCAACGAGGCCGCCGTGGAAGCCGCCCGCCTGGCCAAGGGGGCAGGCAAGCCGGTGAAGGTCGTCTGGACACGCGAAGAGGAGTTCACGTGGGCATATTTTCGTCCTGCAGGATTGATCGAGGTCGCGGCCGGCGTGGACAAGGACGGCAAGCTGACCACCTGGGAGTTCCACAACTACAACTCCGGCGGCGCTGGGTTGCGCACGCCGTACCGCGTGGCCAGTCCCAAGGAGGTCTTCCACGGTGCGTCTTCTCCGCTGCGGCAGGGCTCGTACCGGGCGCTCGCCGCGACGGCCAACCACTTCGCCCGCGAGTCGTTCATGGACGAGCTGGCGCATGCGGCGGGCCTCGACCCGCTCGAGTTCCGCCTGCGCAACCTGGACGATCCTCGTCTCAGGGCCGTGTTCGAGCAGGCCGCGGCGAAGTTCGGCTAGGGCCGATCGAAGCCCGAACCGGGGCACGGCCACGGGATTGCCGGGGGCTTCGAGAAGGGCGGAAACATCGCGACCTGTGCCGAGGTCGCCGTGGACCAGGCGACCAGAGCGGTCAAGGTCGTGCGCGTCGTCTCCGTGTTCGAGTGTGGGGCGGTGGTCAATCCCGACCAGATGAAGAACCAGGCCGAAGGAGCGCTCATCATGGGCCTGGGTGGAGCGCTCTTCGAGGCGATCCACTTCGAGAACGGGAAGATCAAGAATCCCAAATTTTCGCGCTATCGCGTTCCCCGCTTCAGTGACGTTCCCAAGATCGAGATCGTGCTCCTTGATCGCAAGGACCTTCCTGCGGCCGGCGGCGGCGAGACCCCGATCATGGCCATCGCTCCGGCCATGGCCAACGCGATCTTCCAGGCAACAGGAGTTCGCCTGCGGTCAATGCCGCTGGTGCCGGAAGGGGTGGTGAGGGGTTGAGAGTTTTTCAGTTCTGCTTCTGAGGAGGTGAAAGGACGGCGAGTTCCTCGATGCCGACGACGTGGAGCAGATCGACCTTGATGGTGCGGTCATAGGCCGCGCCTCCAGGGTCATTTGTCACGCCCACGATCGCCGATCGCCGGCCGACCATGATCAGATCCAGGTGTCGGATGTCATAGGTCGCGCCGGTGGTCAAGATGAGGCGAAAGGGCTCGAAGGGTTGGCGCCGAGCTGCATCATGAAGTTCGTCATAAGACATCTGTTGCTCCTTTTATTTTCACTCTATACTAGCCCAACTTTCGCAGGAAGGAATTAAGAGATAAGTGTGGATGCATTGGGAGATAAGTTCGCCAATTCACATAATCATCCTATCCTGACATCTCCACCCTCAAGTTAGGCGGTCTGGATAAGGTTGACAACCGAAACCAAGCTCATTCTCCACTGTGTCCCCAAATAGTGACTAAGTTCGACTTTTTCCCTTTTCTCGGGTTCCGCCGAGGTGGGCCTTCTTGGTG
>JBMFUH010000713.1:0-4189 GCA_049966735.1 Isosphaeraceae bacterium | reverse complement strand
ACTACTCCCTCCGCTCCAGCCACGGTCGCACCGGATGGGGCGGCTCGATGCCCGCGGGCGTCAGGCTGGGATAGGATTCCGGACCGGGGACCGGTTCCAGTGGCTCCGCCTCGGCCTCCTCCGCGACGAGACTGCCGGCGGCCGGCAGTCCTTCCTCTCGGATGTCTTGCCAGAGCGTCACGTCGAGTGACGATCGCCGGTTGTAGAGGATGACGATGAGCGCCAAAGCAATGGACGCCTCGCAAGCGGCGACGGTGAGGATCACGATCGTGAAGACCTGCCCGGTCCAGTTGCCGTGGTACCGCCCGAAGGCCACCAGCGACAGCGCGGTGCCTTGCAGCATCATCTCGGCCGAGAGGAACATCACGATCAGGTTGCGCCGGGAGAGGAAGCCGAGAATTCCCAGGCTGAAGAGCGCTGCGCCCACCAGCAAGTAATTCCTCAGGATGTCGATCGTGAACGTATCGGTCATGGCGAATCTCGCGGAGAGCGTTTTCCAGAAAGCGGCGGTCGGCCGGGATGGATCGAGTCGGGCTCAGCTTCTCCCGACGGACTTTTGTGGTGCATTCCCCGGGCGATCCGGCCGCCTGGGGTTGGTGATCGCCACGGCGGCGACCAGTGCCACGAACAGCAGGACGCCGGCCAGTTCAACGGTCACCAGGTAATCGGTGTAAAGGGCCTCGCCCAGCCCCGCGACATTGGGCTTGACGTTGCCGCCGCCGTCTCGGAGCAGCGAGGTTGGCGATTGGGCCGCGTCCAGGACGCTCCTGGCGGGGTTCTTTGGTTGCAAGCGACGGTATTCCGCCAGACTGGACAAGGGAATCAGAGTGTGCTGGTCGGTGCTGAGCTGCTTGTCCCGGAGCGCCTTCTGGCCCGGCAGCGTGCCGATCGTGTAGAGCAAGCTCCAGAAGATCAGAAAGCAGGTGATCGTGGCGCTGGCCGGAGCGCGGGCGGCCCGGTCGTACTGCGCCTTGCCTTCCATCTGGGCCAGCATGATCACGAAGAGGAACGTGACGATGATGGCCCCCGCGTAGACGATGATGGTGCCGGCGGCCAGGAACTGGGCCCCGGCGAGCACGAAGAGTCCCGCCGTGGACAGCACGACCGAGGCGAACCAGAGTGCGCTGTAGATCGGGTTCTTGCTGGTCACGGTCAGGATCGCGCCTACGACCGCGCCGATGCTGAAGAGGTAGAAGAAGAGCCCCGAGAGAGGCGGTCCGGCCGGACTCCAGAACGTCAGGAACCCAAGGAGAGCCAGGCTCGCCAGGCTCGCCCCGGCGAGATGGACGGCCCGGGGCCTGGTCGAACCGTGACGGTGCGGCAAGAGCAGGTAAGTCCCTGCTGCTCCGAGGAGGACGACCAGGGTGGCAAGAATGACTTGGCCGGTGGTCATGGCGGTTACTGGTTCCTGGGGTTGGGAGGGAAGGCGTTCTAGGGCCCACATCGACCAGACGAGTCCGGAAGGCTCGCCGGTTCTTGCCTGGCGGTTGTCAGCCTAATGGCGAGGGAAGCATCTTGGTTGCGCTAGAGGGTTCGGGCGGAGTGCTGTACTTCATCGGTTCGGCGTCCCGCGTGGTGTCGAAGACCGACAGGAGCTTGGTCTTGTCGAAGATCATCTGCTCGCGCGAGAGCCCGGTCAAGTCGTAGAGCCCGGTGAGCTCGATCGCCTCGACCGGGCAGGCTTCCTCGCACATCCCGCAGTAGATGCAGCGGAGCTCGTCGATGACGAAGCTCTGCGGATACTTTTCCCGGTCGGGCCAGGTTTCCGGGGCCGTGGCTCCGACGATGTCGATACAGTGCGCCGGGCAGGCCGTGGCGCAGAGCATGCAGGCGACGCACTTGACCCGGCCCAGTTCGTCCTTGTTCAGCCGATGCACGCCCCGGTAGTTGGGGCTGGGAACATGCTGTTCCTCGGGGTACTGCACGGTGATCGCCTTCTTCTGGAACGCGACTCCGGCCATGTGTTTCGCGGTCACTACCAGGCCCACGGCGATCGCCGGCACGAAGTACCGCTCGGCCAGCGAGAGCCGGGGCGGATCGATTCGCTTCAGTTTCGGGTCGTCAGCTCGCACCTCGAGAACTCCTCGGGAACCTTGCGCTCGCCGCTTTAGTGAGTCGAGTAAACCAGTTGCACGATCGCCGCGGTCGCCGCCAGGTTGACAAGCGCCAGGGGAATGAGCGTCTTCCAGGCCAGGTCCATCAACTGGTCGTAGCGGAACCGGGGCAACGTCCAACGCACCCACATGATGAAGAAAATCATGCAGGCCACCTTGCCCAGGAGAACCAGCACCTTGAACACGGCGCTGAGAAGTCCCGTCTGGCTCTGATCGAGCACGAAGGGGAGGTCCCAGCCGCCGAGGAAAAGGATGACCGTGAGGTAACTCACGGTGATCACGTGCAAATACTCGCCCAGGAAGAACATGCCGAACTTCATGGCCGAATACTCGGTATGAAAGCCTCCGACCAGTTCTTGCTCCGATTCGGGCAGATCGAACGGCAGCCGGTTCGTCTCGGCGAAGGCGCTCGTCAGGAAGAGCAGGAACCCGATCGGCTGAACGAAGACGCCCCAGAGGTGGCGATCTTGCCAGTTGATGATCTGGTTGAGATCGAGCGATCCGGCGCAGAGGACGATCCCCAGGATCGACATCCCCAGGGGAACCTCGTAGCTGATGAGCTGGGCGCTGGAGCGGAGGGCGCCGATGAACGCGTACTTGTTGTTCGAGGCCCAGCCCGCCAGGATCACGCCGTAAACCGCCAGGCTGCCGATCGCGAAGACGTAAAGGATGCCGATATTGATGTCGGGGGCGATCTGGAAGTTCATGAACTGGTCGGGGCCCACCGGACCGAAGGGGATGACGGCAAAGCCGATCATCGCCGCGACGATCGCGATGATCGGAGCCAGCATGTACAGGGGCCGGGCGACGTAATCCGGGATCACGTCTTCCTTGAGGACCATCTTGGCGCCGTCGGCCAGCGGCTGAAGCAGGCCGAAGGGGATGCCGATTTCCTTGCCGGCGCGGTTGGGGCCGATGCGGTCCTGAGCGTAGGCCGCGACCTTCCGCTCGATGTAGATCAGGTACGCCACCGTTCCCAGCGCGATGCTGACCACCACGATGATCTTGATCAGGATGCCGAGCGCCACCAACATAAGCTGAATCCTCAACGGGACGCGACGCGGTCGCCACTTCCCTTGCTTATCTGCCGCAAGTCCTCACTCGCCAACGATCTTACCAGGCCAATCACTCCTTGGCAGCGGTCTGGCGCCCGCGGCCGGCTCTCATGGGCGCGTACCAGGCATCAACGAAGGCCAGTGCCCGGGCGCCGTCGGCCGGCGCGGTCGAACCCAGGACGGCGCCCAGCGGCGGCACCTTCCCCCCGCGGGCCACCGCGAATGCCGGAACGGACTCGGCCAGCTCCGCGAGGACCTCTGCCGAGCGAATCGGTCCCCCAGCCCGGTCCAGGAGAATCGCCAGCAGATCCAGGTCGGGCAGCGAGCCGTCACGAGGAGGCAAGGCCGCGCCGGAGTACTGCAATCGACCATCCGCGTTGACGTAGCAGCCGGCCTTCTCGGCAAACGTCGCCCCGGCAAGGACCACGTCGGCCAACTGGGCCAGGGGAGTGACGGTCGTGTCCTGGACCACCAGGAAACTCACGCCGTCGCGCAGGCCGCGGCTGGACGGCTCGTCGATCCACGGTTCGGGCGCCTCGCCGGTGATGTAAAGTCCCTGGATTTCCTTCGCGGCCACCCGGCGGCTCAACTCGTCGAAGGTGATGACGGACCCCTGGAAGTGCTCCAGGATCGCCTCGACACCCTTCCGGTTGGGGGCCTTCTCGGCGCGGATCGTGAAGGGCCGGGAAATGACGAAGCTCGTGTCTCCGGTTCGCCCCTTGCTCTGGTCGGGCCGGAAGGTGACGTCCTGCCCCTTGGTCGGAACCGGCCCCAGCGCCAGGACGCTGGCAGGGCCGAGCCCCTTGAGATAGCGAGCCAGAAGGTACGCTTCCTCGACGGTGAGGAAGGGGGAGAGGACTCCGGCCACGACGCCCCCGCGGCCGATGATCTCCTTGAAGCTCCGGTCGATGGCGGCCGAGGCGTCGGCCACGCTGGCCGGCTCAAGGTCGTTGTTCTGGCGGACGTACATCGCCGCGAGCAATCCGGGATCGTTGGCCGCCTTGAAGCCGTAGCGCCCCG
>JBMFUH010000712.1:0-4189 GCA_049966735.1 Isosphaeraceae bacterium | reverse complement strand
ACGCCGCCGTCACAAGGGCGGTGCAGAGCAGGAGAAACCAGGGCAAGAACCCGCCCCAGATCCAGAGGGCCAAGAAGGCGATGGCGCACGCGGAGATCACGATCACCCAGGCTCGCCGCCCGCTGCCCAGAACGGCTCGCGACGCCAGGCGAAGCAGCTCCGATCGGTGGGTCAGGCCGGAGACGATGAGCACGACCAGCGCCGTGATCGTCGCGAACCCCACGATTCCCGCCGCGACCGCCCAGAGCCTCAGATAGAGCAGCAAGCCCGTGAAGGCCAGCACGATCGCGGCACTCAAGAGCACGACGCGGAACCGAAGCTGGGCCGCGGACGAGGAGTTCAAGGCATCCGTGGCCGTTTGAATGGATTCGCCCGCTTGTTCGAGCTGAGCCGCCGCCTGTTCGCCGCGGACGTCGAGCACCTTCTCGAGCACGTCCACCACCGCTCCCATCGTGGGATAGCGCTCGGCGAGCCGCTTGCCCAGCATCGTCTGGATGATGTCCGCGATCGGACCGGGCAGCCTGGGAACGAACTCTCGAGGCGGGACCAGCCGCTCCTCGCGATGCTGGCCGATCAATTCGACCGCGCTCTCGCCCGCAAACGGCGGTCGGCCGGTGACGAGATGGTAAAACGTTCCCCCCAGCGCGTAGATGTCTGCCCGGCCGTCGCTGGATGCCGGGTCAGCGGCTTGCTCGGGGGCCATGTAGGCGGGGGAGCCGGCCGCGGCCGGCGCGGGCGGGACAGGCGAGGGCCTGGGCTTCTCCTTGTGCGCCAGGGCCTCGGCCAGCGACGGCGTCATCTCCAGGCCCAGGTCGACCACCTTGACCAGTCCGGCCGGATCGAGCAGGAGGTTCTCGGGCTTGACGTCGCGATGCCAGAGCCCTTGCTCGTGCGCGGCACGAAGCCCGCGGGCGGCCTGCAAGATCAAGGTCGCGGCCGTGAACGGCTCGAACGGAGACTTTTCCTTGATCAGGTCGCCCAGCGAGGGACCGGGCACGCGCTCGACCGCCGCGAAGGCACGCCCGCGGTCCAAGCCCAGGTCGCGGATCGCCGCCAGGTTGGGATGGTCGAGCCGGGACGCCGCGAACGCCTCGCGCACGAACCGGGACATGAAGACGCGATGCGCCGATCGGTCGGGGTCCTGGACCTTGATCACGTCGACTCCGTCCAGGCCCAGGGGCAGCCCCAGGAAGGCTTGCCCGCGCGGACCGCTGCCCAGGAGTTTCAGCAGAATGTGGCGGCCCAGGAACCGAGGAACCCCGCGCGGCAACGGGCCCGGTCGAAGCTCCGCCCGGACCTTCCATCCTGCCGACACGGGCCAGACCAGTTCAGGAATCTCGACAGGCGGCTCGGGTTCGACCTCGAGCATGACCGGCTCGGCGAACACGCTGGGATCGAGCGGGACGATGACCGGCGATCGGCCCTTTTCCTCGGGCACGGTCATCTGGAAGACCCGATCGCAACGCGGACAGCGCGGGGTGAACCGTCCCGGGCGAAGATCGACAACCCGGATCGCATGACGGCAACTGGGGCAGACAATGAGCACGAGGCAGGCTCCGGAAACCGAAGGGCAAAAGCAAGACGGCCCGGCCGGCTCAACTCCCCCAGGGGCCTTCCACGACGGCGTGGCCGCGCGACGACCGCACGGCGGCTTCCAGCACCTTCACCACCTCGCGCGCCTGCTCGGCCGTGACGGCCAGCGGCTCCCCGCGCGCCAGGTGGCCGGCGATGTTGGCGTAGTAGCTGTCCCAGTGGGCGTGGATCGAGGGAACGCGAGACTCGGCGACCTCGCCGTCCGCGGTCGCGGTGCGCAGGACGCCCTGATCGGCTTCCAGCTCGCGGGCACGGTCGATGTCCCCCGCGCGCAGGGCGTCCTCCTGGGGGTCGATGCCGGTCTTGACGAACCCGCCCGCGCTGCCGACGATCCACCAGCGTGGGCGGCCGATCCGGCAGATCCGGCTGGTCTCGGCCTGAAAGATGGTCTTGTTGAACTCCATGACGATTCGCCCGTGGCCGCCGCTGTCGACGCCTTCCCAGGGCGCGTCCAGCACCCAGGCGACCAGGCGTCGGCACGGCCCCAGGCCGAACTGGAGGGCGTGATCGACCAGGTGCGCGCCCCAGTCGTGGAGGATCGTCCCGGCCTCGACGGCCTTGCCTCGCCAGCTTCGGGGAGCGGAGTGGCGGCAGACCGAGCTCTCGATCAGGAGCGGCTGGCCGATCAAGCCCTGGTTAAACACGTTCTTGATGGTGACGAAGTCCCAGTCCCACCGCCGGTTGTGAAAGACCGAGAGCATGCGCCCGGACCGGTCGCGCGCGGCGATCATGCGGTCCGCCTCGTCGGTGGTGAGGGCCATCACCTTGTCCACGACGCAGTCCTTGCCCGCAGCGAGCGCGCGGACGGCCTGCTCGGCGTGGATGTTGTGGGGCGTGGCCAGCACCACGAGCTGGACCGCCGGGTCGCCCAGCGCCTCATCGAGGCTGGCGTAGCCCTTCACGCCCCAGAGGTCGACCGCCTCGGCGCGGACCTGCGGATCGCGGGCCACGATGCCATGCAGGCACAGATCCGGCTGACGCCTGATCAAGGGACAGTGAAACGCTCGCCCCGCCAGTCCGTGACCGACAACCACCGTTTGAATCATGTGCTCATGCCACCAGCTAGGAGACTTTCAGGGGCAGCCGATCATGCCTCGCCGACCTTCATGCCACTATACCGCCGCGCGGGCGTCCGGTCATGTCCTGGTCCTTCGCGGCCGGCTTGAGAACGTGTACAAGCAGTGGTCGTTTTTGTGGCACTCGCTCAAGGAGGCCAGGGAAGAGGGGGGGAATGGCCACCCACTCTTGGGACGAGACAGATTGAATGCATGCATGGCAAGATTGGTCCCGGCACGCCAGGATTGTCCACCGTGTCCATAGTGACCACCGTGACCAGCTACTTTTTCTACAGGGCGCGAATTGCGCTGTCCTATTTGATTCCCGCTCTGTTTTCTCACGCGCGTAACTTGAATGTCCTATGACCACTATGGACAAAGTTAACCAAAACGACCGGAGACGTACATGCTCGCTCATGCTGGCGAGTTCCAGTGAGTGGAGCCAATCAGCTTCTCGGGCACACATCCTTGCAAGCGCTGGACGGGCGAAGGCAGCACGGAGCGCACCCTCTTCGATCCGCGGGCTGCTGCTCATGGCTGGGTTCCCGCGGGGGCTTCCGGAGAATGGTCCTTGGCCATCTTCGAGCGCAGGGCCTGGTAGCGCAGGGCTTCCTCGAGGAGATCGATCCTGAGCGGTTCCCCAGGCTGGGCGGGGATGACGCGGCGGATGGGACTGCTGGAATAATGGAGGAAGAGCTGCCGGCCGACGGGAAGCCGGATCGGCGCGTTCGCCAGGCGGATGAGGTTCTTGCCGACGGGCACGCCATCGGTCCGGAACGAGCCGTCGGGTTGAATCCTGGCAGCGCGAATCCTGCCGAGGGTGGCCCCGATGGGCACGAACTCGATCCAGCCGCCGCCCACCGGCCGGCCCCCCTCCACGACGACACCGCTCACCCGGGTGGTGGGGAAATGTTCCGGTCCCAGTTCTTCGCGGCATCCCGCCGAGAGAAGCAGAAGTGCGATCGGCAGGAGCGAGCGGCGCGCGATCCTGGCTTGGCGATCCCTGGCCATCTCGGTTTGATCCTCAAGGGGTTGACTCGTAGCGCCCGGCAAGCTCGAGCGCCTGCTCGAGCACGACGCGGTCGGCGGGATCGAGCCCGGCCGTCAACGGCCCATCGGCTGGAAGTTGGATCCGCCGGCCGCCTTGAGCGCCGAAGCCGGGGTTGGAGCCGGTGAGAGAGGTTTTGAGGAAGAGCCGCCCTCCCGTTTGCCTCTCTCCGGTCAGGGGCCCCGATCGTCCCAAAAGGATGAGGTCGCCCCCTTGCTGGTTCAGTCCGGCGCGCGGGCCCACGTCGCCGCGGGCGATGATCAGCCCTGCTTGCTGGAAGTAGCCGACGGCTGTGCCGCAGCCCTTCAGCAGGATCAGGCGGCCGGCTTTGAGGCCGCGCCCCGCGCCATCCGCCGCGGTGCCGCGGCAGACGACGACCAGGCCGGGGCCGTCGAGGTCCGCGGCCAGTTCGGGACCGGCGTTGCCGTTGATCTCGACCACGGCCTGCCAGGAGCCGGCAAGCCGGGAGACCAGGAGCCGCTGGCCTTCCACG
>JBMFUH010000711.1:0-4196 GCA_049966735.1 Isosphaeraceae bacterium | reverse complement strand
GCCGCTTTATCGGGTGTTCGCCAATTACACGAGCAGGCTCAACCTCATGCTCACCGGCGGCCGTCATGTCTGCCCGGTCGCCTTTCTCTTCCCGGGGTACAGCACCCACATCGGCACGGCCGTGACTCCGGAAGAGATGACCACGGCGCTTCAGGACGCCCTCTACGACTGCGACTGGATTCCCTACGAGGTCTTCGAGAAGGACATCCAGCTCGTCGGCAAGGAGCTGCAAGTTCGCAACGAGCGGTACCGCGTGCTGATCGTGCCGTCGGTCGGGGTGATTCCGCTGGCCACACTGGAGAAGGCCCGGCGGTTTCTCGAGCAGGGTGGCGTCGTCATCGGCTATGGTTCTCTCCCCTCGAAGTCGGCGACTCTGGGCCATCCTTCCGCCGAGATCCGCGCGCTCGCCGAGGAGATCTGGGGCGATGCGACGAGCCCGGGCCTCCAGGCGCGGAAGACGAGTGCCTCAGGCGGACGTTCGTATTTCCTTTCCCAGAAGCCGACCGTGGCGCAACTGCAACAGGTGCTCGCTCAGGACGCGGGAATCCATCCTGACCTGGAGGTCCTCGAAGGTCAGACGAATGACTGGCTGCACGTGCTGCACCGCGCGAAATCCGGTCGCGACGTCTTCCTTGTCTGCAACGAGAACGTCAAGGGCGAGGCCGAGCAATTCCGCATGCGGATCAAGGCCCAGGGGGTGCCCGAATGCTGGGACGCCTTGCGCAACGAGATCACGGCGATTCCATTTGAACGCAAGGACGCGGACGTCAGGCTGACGCTCACGCTCGAACCGCTGGAAAGCGTCCTGATCGTTTTTCAACCGGAGAAGCGAAGCTTACCGCCGCGCTGGAGTTCCAGCAGCGCTCAGACCAGGCAGACGATCCCCGTGAGTCGAGATCCACGGAGCATCGCGGCCACGCCGAAGCCGCCCATGCCTCCCGCATCAGACTCCACGCGGCGTCTGGAGGGCTGCTCATGGGTCTGGTATCCCGAGCGCGCTCCGGCCGCAAGCGCGCCGCCGGGTACGCGCTTCTTTCGCAAGGAACTGGTTGTTCCGGGCGATCGCGCCATCAAGCAGGCCCTGTTCCTGATGAGCGCCGACAACGAGTTCAGACTGTTCGTGAACGGGAAAAAAGCCGGCCAGAGCCACGGTGGCGCGGGCGACCGGACGCGTCCGGCGGAGATCGATCTGACGCGAATTCTCCGCCCCGGTCCGACTGTGCTGGCGATCACCGCGACGAACACGAGCTCCCAGCCCAACCCGGCCGGCCTGATCGGCCTGCTCCGCATCGAGTTCGACCGCGGCGATCCGGTTGACTTGCCGATCGACAAGTCCTGGAAGGTAAACAAGATCGAGCACGCGGGCTGGAAGGATCCGGCGTTCGATGATTCCTCATGGCCCTCCGCCCGCGTGATCGCTCCCCTGGGTGGAGCACCTTGGGGAAAGATGACCGGATCAGGGCCGACTTTGAGCCCGGTGAGGGCCGATCCGTTTGTGGGGCGGGCCGCGATTCCCGGCGATCTGGAACTGGCGGGGGCGCGGGTCTACCTGGAGATGGACGAGATCAGGCCCGAGGCGGCGGCGCGCGTGACGATCAACGGACAGGATGCCGGCGGCTTCATTGGCCGCCCACTCCGGCTCGACGTCACTGGCCTGATCAGGACCGGCGGCAACACCATCAAGATCGAACCGTTCGCGCCCCATTCCGCGCGGCTCGTGGTCGCCCGCCCTTGAGTTCCCCGGTTCAAGACCGGACTGCGGAGACCTGGACGACTTCCTACAAGAAGAAGATGCACATGAGACGAGCAGACCTCTTGCTTTTGGCCCTGAGCTTGGCCAGCATCGCTTCCCTCGACAGCCGCGCGGCTGATCCGGCGAATCCGCATGCCAATTCCAAGGCTCGGGCCATCCTCAACTACCTGGAGGCGCTGCCTGGCAAGGCCAAGAAGCGGTTGGCTTCGGGTCAGTTTGCCGGGTTTGGTTCGGGTGCTTCGCTGCGAGCGTGTGAGGAGGCGTACAAGACGACCGGCCACTGGCCGGCGCTGATCGGCCTGGATTACGCCGAGTTCCGCATCGGCGGGCTCGACTACCACCACGTCAACAAGCTGGCCATCGATTACGCCCGGCATGGCGGGCTGGTCACGATCAGCGCTCATCTTTACAACCCAGCCAACCCGAAAGGGGGCGGACTCCGCGACAAGGGGGTGGATCTGGCAACATTGCTCGCGCCTGGAACGGAGACCCACCGGCGCTGGATGCAAGAGCTGGACACGATCGCGGCTGGCCTCGCCGAGTTGCAGGACGCCGGCGTGGTCGTACTCTGGCGTCCTTTTCACGAGGTCAACGGCGACTGGTTCTGGTGGGGCGGCAAGAAGCCGGAAGTCTTCATCCCGGTCTGGCGGCACATGTTTGACGAGTTCACGAACAAGAGAAAGTTGAACAACCTGCTCTGGGTTTACGGTCCGAACCATGGCAAGAGGACCGCGGCTTTCTACGCCGGCGACGCCTACGTCGACATTGTCGGGCTCGACGCCTACACCGACTTTGTCGACCCCAAACACATTCTGGGCTATCCCGAGGTCGCCCGACTGCCCAAGCCATTCGCGTTCACCGAATTCGGCCCTCATGGCGCGCACAATCCCCCCGGTGACTACAACTATTTGCGTTTCCGAGATGGCATCGAGGCGAACTTTCCCCGCACCTGCTTCTTCCAGTCGTGGGACGGCAAGTGGGGCCTGGGCCGCAATGTCAACACCAGGAAGCTGCTCGATCATCCCTGGCTGGTCAAGCGCGAGGATCTCCCCGCGGAATTCGCCGCGGGGAGATAGATCCCCTGCTGGCGACGCTCACTTCGCCGCACGGGCCCAGCCGGTTCTCTCGGCCGGGGTGGGGAGCTTGGGAAAGGGGGCGTGAGGCTCGGTCTGGTACCAGTAGGCCACGCTGTAGTAGAAGTTGCCGCCGCGGAAGGGCGGGTTGCCGTTGCCCTGCTCGATCAGGAAGCGGATCGACTTCCGGAAGGGCAACGGGTCGGGCACGTGCCAGCGGTACGCCGTGGTGTACGGTTCCTCCAGGAGTGTGACGCCGAAGTAGGGAAAGCACCCCGGGCGCAGGCCGTAGGACTCGCAGAAATAGTCTTCCGACCCCGTTCCCTGGATGGTCTTCTTGCCGTCGATCCAGACGATCTCATCCCCCTCGCCCCACCAGCCGCCGTCGTTGTTCTTGATGCTCAGGACGCAGCCGATCAGGTGCCCTTCGCCCTTGGCGTCGAGGATCAGGTAAGGGCCTTGCGGCGGCGGCGTCCCCTGGCGGTACTGGGCATGGAAATACCGCGTGTCCGGCGGAAGCTCCTTGTACGTCCGGTAGTTGATTTCCACCCAGTGCACACTTTTGGCCTTGCCCTCGTTGGTCAGCGTCATCCGCGCCGACCTGGCAAACGGCATGGGAATATAGCAGTTCCGCGCGGCACCGAACGCCGCGGGGTCGGTGACGGCTCCCCGTCGCTGATCGATGCACATGAGGGCCGAGCTGTATTTCTCGGTGAAGCCGAACCCCACACCGAAGAAGTCGCCGACCGGCGCCTCGACGCTGGGTTCCGATTCGCCGTCCCAGTAGATCCGCAGGATGTGTAGCTGGAGATGATGCCGCTCGTTGCTGGTGATGTTGTCCCGGAAATGCACGATCGCGCCGGGGCCTTTGATCTCGGCCAGCACGCGGGTCTCGCCCGGCCCAATGGTCCAAGCATCGTTGTTTTGCCCGCTGGGATCGGTCGAGGTGATCCGCCCCGCCGTGTATTCGCACTTCCGCGTCAAGCTCTCGAGCGAGGGCTCCTGGCTGATTGCCGTCTCCTGGGGCAAGACACTGCCGACCAGTACGGTCAGAACAAGGGCACTGTTGCGCATGATTTATGTCCTTTGCCGGCGATACTTGCTGAAATCTTGAACAGGACTTGCCAACGGGGTGGTTCCTGCCCGATGTTAGAGGAGAGACGAAGGAACCGATGGCCGCGTCTCTCTCCCGGGCGCACCAAGCTTGACTCAAGCCATGGTTCCTCGAGTTTCTGGCAATGTTAGCATGGTTTGAACCTGGATCCTACGCTCGGCTGTCGGTTTCCACTTCCCGCTTCTGTCCTTGTTACCGCCGGTTATTGATGGAGGATCTGATGGATCACTTCGTCATTCTCGAGAGGTTGCCGGAG
>JBMFUH010000710.1:0-4207 GCA_049966735.1 Isosphaeraceae bacterium | reverse complement strand
CCTGCGGCGTGACCCGGACCTGAAGCGAATTCTCAAGAACCGCCCCACACCCATGATCTTCACCATCCGCCGGGGCGTCGACGGCGGGCTCTGGCGCGGCAATGAGGAGAAGCGGCAGCAGCTTCTCCGCGAGGCCATCGCGCTGGGGGTCGATTACGTCGACCTGGAGATGGATATCGCCGACAAGATCCGCCGGTTCGGCAAGACCAAGCGGATCATCAGCTATCACAACCTCAAGGAAACCCCGGTCGACGTCGCGGACATCGCCGAGGAGTGCGAGGAGAAGGACCCGGACATCGTCAAGGTCGCCACCAACGCCTCGACCCTGGCCGATGCCTCGCGCGTGCTCCATCTGGGGGTGACCGGCAAGTTCCCGACGATCCCCATCGCCATGGGCGAAATCGGCATCTTCACCCGAATCCTGGGCGCGAAGTTCGGCGCGCCGTTCACGTACGCCGGGTTCAATCCGGAACGGGTCTTCGCCGCGGGCATGCTCCATTACCCGGTCATCAACAAGGATTACTGCTACAACCAGATCGATTCCCAGACTGAAGTCTACGGCGTGCTCGGCGATCCGATCGAGCAGAGCCTGAGCCCGGCCATCCACAACGCCGCCTTCCGAGCGCTCGAACTGAACAAGGTCATGGTTCCGTTCCTCGTTCCCAACGGCGAGCTGGACAGCTTCTTCAAAGAGATGGCGTGGCTGCAGCTCAAGGCGTGCAGCGTGACCATCCCCCACAAGGAAGCGCTGGTCCCGCTCTTGCAGCAGAAAGAAAACGCGGTGGAGCGCACCGGCTCGTGCAACACCGTCGTGATCGACAGCGAGGGGCGGCGGGTGGGCTACAACACCGACTACCGCGCGGCCCTGGATACGCTCGAGATAGGAATGGGCGGCCGGGAAAATGCCGAGGCGGAAGGAGGCAGCTTCCTGCTGGACAAGCAGGTGTTGATCCTGGGGGCGGGGGGCGTTGCCCGCTCGATCGCTTTTGGCCTGATGAGGCGCGGGGCGCTTTTGACCATCACCAACCGGCACGACGAGCGGGCCACCGCGCTGGCTGAAGAGGTTGGCTGCCGGATGGTCACCTGGTCGCAGCGGGCCACGGTGATCGCCGACGTGATCGTCAACTGCACGCCGGTGGGGATGCATCCGGGGGTGGACGACACGCCACTGCCCGCCGCGGCCTTCCCGCGCATGGGCATCGTGGTCTTCGACACGGTTTACCACCCCGAGCACACGATGCTCCTCAAGCTGGCGCGCGAGCGGCAGGCCATCACCATCTCCGGCGTGGACATGTTCCTCCGCCAGGCGGCGCTTCAGTTCAAGCTGTACACGGGTCTGGACGCCCCGCTGGACGTCATGAGACAGACCCTCAAACGCAAGCTGGGGCCGCTGCGCGACGAATGACGCCCGAACACAAGCCAAGACACCGCGACCCGCGCGGCAGGGGCCTGGCGCTGGTGGGTTACCGGGGCACGGGCAAGTCCACTCTCGGCAAGATCCTGGCCGATCGCCTGCGTCAGCCGTTTCTGGACGCGGATTGCGAGATCGAAGCGCGCGCGGGACGGCCCATCACGGCCATCTTCGCCCTGGAGGGAGAAACGGCGTTCCGCGACTGGGAAGAACAGACGTTAAGCGAGTTGGTGCACAGCCATCCTGACGCCATCCTTGCAACAGGCGGCGGGGCCGTGCTGCGGGAGTCGAACCGTAAGCTCCTGCTCGACTTCGGTCTGGTTGTCTGGTTAAAGGCCGAACCGGACGAGCTGGCCCGCCGGCTTCTGGCCGACCCTCGGGTCGCGGATCGGCCGGCCCTTACACCCGCCGGCACGATCGCCGAGATTTCCGCCGTGCTCGAGGCGCGTAGGGCGATCTATCATGAAATAGCGGACGTCGAGATCGACACCCTCGGCCGCACTCCCGAACAGATCGCCGATTGGATCACGGAGCTCTGGGCCCTCTGAGATCGGCGCGAACGATGCAAGGACAGAACCTCGTGCTCGACATGAGACCGATCCTGGTTTTTCTGGGCTTCTTCATGTTCGCCGTGGGGACGGTGATCGGCAGCTTCCTGAACGTCTGCATCTACCGGGTCCCCTGGGAAAAGAGCGTGATCTGGCCGGGCTCGCGGTGTCCGCACTGCTGGAACCCCATCGCCGCTTACGACAACATCCCGATTGTGAGCTGGCTGGCGCTGCGGGGCGAATGCCGGAGCTGCGGAGCACCCATCGTCCCCCGCTACGCCCTCGTCGAGCTGCTGGTCGGCCTGCTCTTCGCGGGGCTTTTCATTGTCGACGTCGTTCTTGGCGATCGGGGCCGGGACGGGTACAACCTGGGCCTTCCCATGGCGACGATGATGTACCATGCACTGTTGGTATCGCTCCTGGTGGCGGCCGCGTTCATCGATCGCGACCTGTTCATCATTCCCGACTCGATCACCGTGACCGGGATGGTGCTGGGGATCGTGCTGGGAACGCTGGCACCGGGGGTTCGGCCGGAACCTGCGGCGGCGGCCGAGTATGCCGAGGGATTCTGGATGGGAGTCAAGGGCCTGCTGGTCGGCGGTCTGCTCACCGAGGGCGTGAGGCGGATCGCCTCGTTCGTCGCGACATTGTTCGCGTCGATTGCCAGCGGCCGATATACCTATCGCGAGGCAATGGGTTTCGGCGACGTCACGCTGATGGCGATGATTGGCGCCTTCATGGGATGGCAGGGAGCGGTGCTCACCTTCTTCGTCGGTTCCTTCTTTGGCATCGTCGAGGCGTCCTGGAAGCTCTTCGTGAAGATCAAGAAACTCCTCGCGAAGCAGAAATTATCGCAACTCGATCGCGAACTCCCTTTTGGGCCGTATCTGAGCATGGGGGCCATCGCGCTTGTGCTGAGCTGGCGCTGGTTCTGGCCCGGCTTTGCCCAGGGCCTCTTCGCGATGCTCTACTGGCTCTTCTGGGCGCTCTTGGGAGTGAATGTGGACCCGCCGCCCGGTTAATATGGCGGTATCTCCCGACAAAACATGGGATGGGAGGTGAACATGGCCTATCAATACAAGCGACGGAGACGGTCGTTAATCCGCAACTTCTGGGTCTATCGCCGGCTGATCGGCTCTCTCATGCTGCTTGGTATCATGCTCTGGTTCATCTGGGCGAACAACACGGCGGTAACCGTCGCGTTTCCGTTCCGGCTGGGTCACCTGAACAGCACGCTGGGCGTTGTCATCCTCCTCAGCGCGGTGGTCGGTTCGGTCGTGACGTTCCTGATCATGACGGTCGTGATGGCGGTTCGGAAGATCCGCGGCGGGCATGGAACTGCCGAGTCTTCCCAAGTTCCCGATGACCTGGCAGACGACCGGCCTCCCCCAGACTACGCGGCCAAGACCCCTGAGGGGTTTTCCGACTCGCGGTGGGCAGGTTGACCGGCTCGATAGGCTACATTGTGGATGGAATAAGTCGGGGAATGCCTCGACTATTCTCTCAACTCGGCGTATTAGCGGTTCCACGGGCAGCACGGGTTCATAAACGCTGTCAGTTTCCCTGGGACGAACGAAACAAGGACGCAACTCGTTTTGTCCTTCTTTGCATTAAACGAGCTGCGTCCCTGTTTCAGCCCCTCACTGATCAACTACCCTTGGCGAGCAACTCATCAACGGCGTTATCTAGCTCATCGCCCCTGACATATCCCTGCTGGCGGAGCACCCCTTTCTGGTCGATGAGGTAGAGCGTCGGGAAGTTCTCCACTCCCCAGCGGGTCGTGATCGGCTCGTCAGGCCCTCGGTCCCACCAGCAACGCCATGTGATCTCGCCCTCTCGAATCGACTTCTTGAGGGTTGAGTCGTTTTCGTCCGTATTCACGCTCAGTAAGGCGAAGGGCCTGTCGCGGAGCCGGTTCACCAGCGCCCGCTCCCGCGGATACATTGCCCGGCCCGGCCCACACCAGTTGCCCGAGAACGTAAGAACGACGACCTTGCCGCGGTCGTCGCTGAGGCGGAATCCCGAAGTAGTCGCCCCGCGACCGGGTTGACACCTCCCGCCTTCCTCGTGGTGGCCACGGGATAAGCCAACGCTTCGCAGGCGCGTCCGATCTCCGCATGTCGCGAAGAATCTCGGCGCGGAATGCTCAGAGCCTCCTTCACGTTCGCTTCCGCTCGATCCCCATGCCAAAGGATTCCCTAGGAGCTTGTCTGAATAACACTACCGCGATTCACCCACCAGTCCATTC
>JBMFUH010000709.1:0-4215 GCA_049966735.1 Isosphaeraceae bacterium | reverse complement strand
TCTCGATCCGCGCCGTGCGATTGGGCCAGGTCGCTCCTCCCGTGCCGGTGGCTCCCGCGTTCGCCGACGCGGCGCGAGCCAAAAGCGACAAGCGGCAGGCCATCACGCTGGCGGAGGAGTACCGCGACCGAGCGCGGGCCGACGCCCGCGGCCGGGTTCAGGAAATCGCCGATCGGGCCAGTGCGGACCACGACACCCTGGCACAGGAGGCCAAAGGCGAAGCCGACCGGTTCACCAAGATCCTGAGCGAGGCGCGGAAGCAGCCCGCCGCGATCCGACAGCGGCTCTATCTCGAGACGATGGCCGAGGTCTTGCCCCGGCTGGGGCGGAAGATGGTCGTCCAGCAGGGCCAGGATCTCGATCTCAGCGTGTTCAGCGACCAGGAGGCGTCCCCCGAAGGATCGCCCGTCGCGACCCCGGAGTCCCCAAGAGCGCGGTGAAACGACCATGCGGCGCAAGCGGCTCATCGCGGGAACCCTGACCTTGCTCCTCGCCGGGCTGCTCCTCTGGACCGGCCGGCGCGGAGGGCCGCCGCGGCCCACGGAGAGCAGGGGGGATTCCACCCCTTCGCCGGTCCGCGATGAGCCGGCAACAGCCGCCGAGGGGGTTCTACGCGGCACGCTCGACGCCGCTCGCCAGGGAGACGTCGAAACCTATCTGTCGTCGTTTGGCGGAGCGCTCCGCCAGCGCCTGGAACACGACGTCGCGGCGCGGGGCAGGGGGGCCTTTGGCGACGACTTGAGGCAAGCGGCGCGGGCCCGCAAGGGGCATGCCGTCTACGCCCCCGAACCCGACGGACCCGACGCGTATGTGATCACGGTCGAGTCGGTTTATGCCGACCGCAACGAGCGCCAGTCCTATCGACTGGAACGAAGCTCGGGCAACTGGCTGATCACGGCCGTCGCGACCGCGCGCGGGCGCACTCCCTCCAGCAAGTACGGCGCGCGGGCCGACTTCAAGGCGCCCGAGGGTGTGCCCGTGCAGACGGACGAATCAGCCGAAACACTCGAATCACGGGGACAGCCATAGTCTCCTAGCGCCCGTCTTTCCGGGCGCGCGACCGACCGTGCAGGGATCGACACACAAGCACGACTGCAGCCAACGCGGCGGCGGACAGCGCAAGGGCTACAGGGCGCGACGCCCACCTGGGAGGGTTTGGAACGAGGGCCAGCCCCGTCCACTCCCGCGAACTGAAGAGCTCACTCTTGTCCATCACCTCGGGAGCCCGCACCGAGTCGATCAGTTGGACAAGCTTCCCTGTCACCCCGACGGGCCGAACAACTAGGAAATGCCCGCGAGACCCCCGCCTGAGGTACATGAGCATGGGGCGGTCGATCGCTCGCTCGTCCTTACCCAGAAACACCCCGGTGAGTCTCAGGCCGCACGCGAGGGAGGCTAGTCGCAGGTCTTTCATTGAGTAGCCCTCAGCCCGCGGGGCGGGGAGAGCCGCCCGCAATCGTTCGAGGGCTTCGCCCCGGCCTTCCAACTTGGCCAACTGCCGTAGCGCCAGAATCCCACAATCGTAGGCACCCGATCCTCTCGACCCTCCCCCCGTATCCTCGCACTTGCCACAGAAACAGGCCAGCACGATAAACGCCAGAGTGAGAGAAAGGCTCAAGCGCCCCAATCTCCGCATCATAGGCGGCCGCGCCTCCAAACCAGCCAGGCCCCGAACAGTAGCCCGGCGCCTGCGACTGCGATCGTGGCCTGAACAACTACCTGGGGCTCCCAGACCGTTCGTCCGCGAGACGACGCCGTCAGAGTGGCGGCCTGCTTTTCGGCCTCCGCCAACTTCGCGTCCAGTCGTTCCCGCACCGACTCGGGGTCGCTCCGTACCGCTGGGGGCTTTTTGGCTTCCTTGTCAAACTTACGCGAGAGATCAAATGGGCGACGGGCGGACAGCGGTTCCCCCTTCTTTCGCAGCCTGAAATAGCCGTCCGACAGACCCTGGTTGAACCGCACCGTACTCTTGACCACGTGGTACGTCACCCGTGAAATTGCCTTCTCGGAACGGACAAGTCCCCTTTTTGCGGTTTTCCACACGAATGTGTCACGAACACCATCAACAGGAAGCCAGATCCTCTCGCGCCCCTTGCCCTTGAACTCGCAAAGCTCGATCCCGGAGGTTCGGATCCCCATGAGATTGCCATGGTAATTATCAATCCTCAGCGGGTGTCCGCCTCGCTCCAGGTCGATCCAGTATTCCCGGTACGCTCGTCGATTAGCGGGCATGTTGGGGAGAAAGTCCATGCGGACCTTAAGGCATCGGTGCCCGTCGATAGCTTCCCAACCCAGATTCTCATAGTTCATCGACGCGAACTTGCCGCTGTTGAATCGAAAATACCACATGTAAACCAGTGCACTTGGTGAGCCGAGTACGTTGAACGAATACGGGCTGCCGATCGCCGACGTCACGCTCGCGATCCGAACTTGGTCGGGGAAAGCGTCATACCTTTCGAGATCTCTCCCCAGGAGCGCCCGCACCTGGCGCTGGAACAGGCTGTCGGCCGTGTCGCCGTATGTGTAAAGGTCCAATCGGGCGGAGCTGTCGCTCCGGTAGTCGTAACTGCACTGAAAACCCCGGCGTCGAACTGTGCGCTGCCGGTCCAGCAGCTCAGGCTGAAGCGTTTCCTCGGTGCCCTCGCAAATAAGCGACACGTCCTGAATCTTGTCGTGCAGGCCCCGCAAGATTCGATCCAGGTGGTCGGGGCCGATCTGCCCGTCTTGCTGGGCAGCGAGACTGCACACAATTGCCGCATAGACAATGATGCACATGCGAATATAGCCCTTTGGGTCTCAAGTGCGCTTTACTCTGAGCTGACAGGTCCCCGCTCACCAGGCGCCCGTGCGGTGGGCGCCTGATATGTGTCAGGACGGCAGGCGCCTCCCTGCCTACTCACTCTGCCAGGCTTGAGGCTTGCCTGAGCAAGAGTCCGGCCAGTCGTCGAGCATGCACTCGCCATTCAGACAAAACCCTCCGTTCGCGGTGGCGTTCTGGCAGGCGATCACGGACGTTTTCTGCTGGATTCCTGGGCCTCCAGTTGGCTGGTCGGGATTTGGCGTCACAGCCGACCCTGCAGTGCATTGGACGCAATCGGTGAAATCGGGCGCGCCGTCGCAGCCGCCGGTGTCAGCACCAACGGGTCCCCCTCCGCTCTGAGTCGTGAGCTCGCACGACTGACCGGAATTGAATGTCTGGGACATGTTGTCGGAGCCACGAATCAAATCGAGCGACGCATCGTCGAGCGCCGTGTGGTGAGCACCGCCGACTTCAGAACTGGCGACGGTCAGCAAGCACGCGCCGCCCATTGCCGCGAGCCAAAGCACGAGCCTTCTCATTTTCTCATTTCGTCTCCTCCTCCTGGAATCGTGGACCAAGTGGTTGTCAATGAACGTTGTTCCCGAAAGATATCGCTCATCCTGCTATTCGACCAGCTCGCCACCGTTGCGTGTGCCGAGGCCACGCCAGACGGCGGTCGAGATCGAGTCCGTGATGAACCGGACAGAGCCATCGCCCATCAGGGCGTTGACGCCGCCGTAATGCCAACTTCGCGCTGTCCACATGCCGGTCGCCGGCAAGGTCCCCCCCGTCGTGCAGTCTGGGATCTGCCCGTTCGGGGCCTGCGCGTGGTTATAGAGCGTGTACTCTTTGCCGACCCAAAACCAGCGCTTGCCAGACAGGACGTATCGTTCCGTGTTGGTTGGCTGGGCCGCCACGCGGCACGCTTTCAGCAAGTCGTCGGCAGTCAACACGATGTCGATCGACCGGAAAGGATCGCGGGTGGTCGACGGGTTGGTTTTTGCCCCCGATCCCCGCAGACGCTCGCTGAAGGCCGCCGTATGGCTGAGCCCGTCCGATACCTGGGAGATCCGGACGGGCCCGATCTCCGGGAAAAGGCCGTTGCCGCTGTCCGGATGCTCCGCGTTTGTCCCCCACATGGGCCCGACGCCCGCGTTCCCACGGTAGTTGTTCCCGGTGTCCTTGAACGCCCCGGAGTCCGAAGGACAAAGGAAGACGCGAAGGCTACAGTTGAGCGCCGTGAGGTTGGCATTGTTACGGAGGCTGTCCGTCACGAGCGGTTGAACGTAGAAAGTCTCGGTCGGCCACGTCCCGATGATGAAGTTGATCGAGTTGAAGAGCGGGGCTTGATCGAGGTAAGGCAGCAGGCGCGTATGAACCGCGTAATAACCTCCATAGTCTGGGATTCCTAATTG
>JBMFUH010000708.1:0-4217 GCA_049966735.1 Isosphaeraceae bacterium | reverse complement strand
GCCCGTTCCACCACCTTCCGTTCTTTCAACCTCCTTTCGGCCTCCTTGCACCGTCTGTCGACCGCTAGCGCGGTCAGGATGCATGCGCGTAGCTGCTCGCGGCTGATCGGCTTGACATGATAATGCGTGATCCCGAGCTGGACCGCCCGGTCGATCAGTTCCTCATCCGTCATTGCCGAGAGTACGATGACCGTGGTTCCTTCCAGTTCGCGAATCACCTGGTCCGCGGCGGCTAAGCCGTCGAACTCTGGCATGACGATGTCCAGCAAAACCACGTCCGGCCAGCTGCGGCGACACGCCTCCACGGCGCGGCGTCCGGCCGTCACCACATCCGTGACCACGAACCCCGAACTCTCGAGATACGCACGTGCCAGTACCGTAAACGGGCGATCATCATCGGCGATGACAACCTTGATCGACTCGGCGGGCATGTCGGCTCCTCGGCAAAATCTCCCTCGCACAAATCGTCTTGCGCAGGGGTGGATGATGGCTGGCCCCCAAAAGGTCTTATTAAGTATAGGCAAGAAACGAACGCGCAACAATAGGCAAAACAGAAGGAAATGGCGAGAAGCCTCCCTCATTGATACCACCCACACGACCGCGCTGGAAAGGCAGGCAGACGGCCTGAGGCGGCCCTGCTTCCGAGCATCGAAGCTCGCCCGGTTCCTCGCGCGGCATGCCAACTCGAACGCAAGAGGTCGGTGCCAAGCCAAGCAAGATGGCAAGAGAATGGATGATGGCGTAGGCCCTCGAAAGATAACGGCTTAATCTGGCGAATCTATAACTTGAAGACCGGCCTGCGGGGACGTCTCGGAAGTCGAACGAGAACGCCGACACCTGAGGCGAGCGAAAGGGAAGGAGGTGCGATCATGCTGGGAGCGATTGCCGGGGACATCATCGGCTCGGTCTACGAACATCACAACATCAAGTGGACTCGCTTTCCCCTTTTCCGCCCGCTTTGCCGATTCACGGATGACACGGTGCACACCGTTGCCCTGGCCGAGAGCACCCTGGACGGCAAATCGTACGGAATGCTGCTCAAATCCTATTACCGGAACTATCCGCACGCCGGGTATGGCGGCATGTTTCACGAGTGGGCGCGATCGACGAGTGACCGGCCGTACAACAGCTTCGGTAATGGGTCAGCCATGCGCGTTTCGCCGGTCGGGTTTGCTTACGACTCGCTTGACGAGGTTCTTCTGCAGGCGAAACGAAGCGCGGAGGTTACCCACGATCACCCGGAGGGCATCAAGGGTGCCCAGGCGATCGCGTCGGCCATTTTCCTGGCGCGCACCGGTCAAGATAAAGAACAGATCAAGTCCTATCTCACGCAGACATTCCGATACAATCTCGAGCGGACGCTCGACGAGATCCGCCCCGCCTACGACTTCAACGTCACGTGCCAGGGTTCGGTCCCCCAGGCGATCACGGCGTTCCTGGAATCGAGTGACTTCGAGGATGCGGTCCGCAAGGCGATCTCTTTGGGCGGCGACAGCGATACCATCGCTTGCATGGCAGGCGGGATCGCCCAGGCCTATTACGGTCGCGTCCCCGAACCCATCGTCCGACGCGTCTAGAGATCCTTGACGAACCTCTCTCCACCATCACCCGGCGGTTCATGGAGCAGTACCTTCCGAGACAATCGACGGGACCGATTGCGTGACGAAGCACCGTTTCGTCCGGTCCCCCATCGGGCCGCTTTCCAGAAGAGTGCCCCGGCACCTTGAGAGCCACTCCTCCGACCGGCACCTTCCGCGGCATCGGGCCGACAAATCGAATGTTCCAAGGTGGAAGTCCCCCTCCCGCCTTGACACACCCGGAGATCGGCCATCACACTAAAACTCTCGCCCCGACCTCGAGGAGAAGACGGACCGATGACACCCGACGAGCCCGGACTCGCCCCTGCCCCGCCGCCCGAGAAGGCCCCGCTGGCGCTCGCGCCCGTTCCTTCCCGGCGTTCCTCCCAGTACGAGTTCAGCCTCGAGGAGAATGAAACCCTCGCCAAGCTGGGCTCGAAGATGAGCTTCGTCGGGCTGTTCATGCTGGGAATCGGCCTCTTCTTCTTCGTGTCGGGAATCGTCCGCTGGGTTCAAAGCCGCAACCTGGAAGTCGGCATCCTCTTCCTGACCTTGCTCTTCATGGTGGTGGGAATCTGGACCCATCGCGGTGGGAGAGAGTTTCTCAAGGTGGCCGAGACCGAGGGAAATGACGTCTCTCACCTGATGGCCGCGCTAGCGAACTTGCTCAAGTTCTACACCTTGCTCTACCTGCTCTTCTTCGTCGCCCTCGTCTTCGCGATCATCCAGCTTGGCGCGAACAGCCTGCACGGAGTGCTCACGGGCACACCGGACTGATTCCCCCACTTTTCAGTCCCAGGGATCGAGCGAAACCGGATCTCCTCCCTCCACGTTGTGAAACGTGACGGTCAACCTGGACAGGTCGACCACGGCGAAGGTCCGCGATGAGTCGATCACCGGCAAGGAGACGACCGACCCGGGATTGACCACCAGTCGGCCCGCCGGACTCTGGTACCACATCGGCTGGTGAGTGTGGCCGACGACCAGCAGGTCGCAGCTCAGGTCGCGGAGATAACGCCTGAGAACGGCGGGAGGATGCGTCTGGCGGTTCACAAACTCCATGTCGCTCTGCGGTGAGCCGTGGACGATCACGCCGATGCGCGTTCCTGCCTCGACCAGCAGCTCGGTTTCCAGACCCGCCAGGTATTGGATCGTCTCCTCGCGGGGGGCTCCTCCGCCGAACTCATCGGCCACGCCGGCCCCGCGCGACAGTGCCCAGCGGTCATGATTGCCCCGCACCGCGGGAATCTGGTGCTCCTTCATGAACTCGACGACGCGATCGGGGAACGGCCCATAGCCGACCAGGTCGCCGACGGAGACGATCTGGTCGACGCCCAGCGCGGTGAGGTGAGACCAGACCCGCGCGAGGGCGTCAACGTCGCCGTGGATATCGGAGACGAGTCCCAGCCTCATCGCGCTGGCTCGCTTGCTCGAGGGATCGCGGCCAGCTCGGCGGAACGGCGGGTCGCGGCCTCGACCGCGTCGATCAAAGCCCCTCGGACCCCACCCCGCTCCAGCGCGTGCAGGCCGGCAATCG
The DNA here is from genome assembly GCA_049966735.1 of Isosphaeraceae bacterium. GTDB lineage: Bacteria > Planctomycetota > Planctomycetia > Isosphaerales > Isosphaeraceae > Aquisphaera. The sequence goes on along the minus strand of JBMFUH010000708.1, from coordinate 1,103 downwards.
TCGTTCCGCCCGGGCTGGCGACCTGATCCTTGAGCAGACCTGGATGCAGCCCCGTCTCCAGGACCATTCTCGCGGCCCCTTGCACGGTCTGGGCGGCCAGCATTGTGGCGATGTCGCGCGGCAGGCCCATGCGGACGCCGCCGTCGGAAAGCGCCTCGATCATCAGGTAAACAAACGCCGGACCGCTGCCGGAAAGGCCGGTGACGGCGTCTAGCAGAGATTCGGGAACACGAACCGCCCGGCCCACCGCGGCCAAAAACTCCTGCGTGATCGACTCGTCATCCCGGCGAGTTCCCGGGCCCAGGGCATACGCGGAGGCCCCCTCGCCCAGAAGCGCGGGGGTGTTGGGCATCACCCGAATGATCCGGCGATCCCCTCCCAGGCCATCCAGGAGGGTCGCGATCGACACCCCCGCCGCGACCGAGATGACCAGGTGCCCCGGTCCGACCAGGGGCCGAAGCTGAACGAGGACCTCGTGCATCACCTGCGGCTTGACGGCCAGAACGAGAACATCGCTACGCTCGACCACCGGAGCATTGGACTCGAAAACCTCGATCCCCGTGTCGGCGGCCAGGGCCGATCGAGCCGAAGCGAGTGGATCGCTGGCGGCCAGGTGCGGCGGCTCGGCCACTCCCGTCCGGAGGATGCCGCGGATCAGGGCCGTTGCCATCTTCCCCGCGCCGATGAATCCCCACCTTCGACCCGCCGTCAAGCTGGCGGAGCGTTCCTCGCCGGTTTCAGTTCCCGTCACCGAGCTCATGCCTGATCTTCCAGAGGAGGAGCTGTTGGTCACAACGCGTTTTTCGAACCTTCGACCGGGTGACGTGCCCGAAGGTAGTCAGTGTTTGGTACCTGGCATTTCAGTGTTTGGTGCCTGGCAGTTGGTGTTTGGTCGTTCACATCCTACTCCTTTTGTGGCCGGCTCGCCATAGTGTACAATCGGCAACCGTTGATGTGGCACTTTTGGCCCAAGTTGGGCACGTCGGGTTCTCGATGTCGATGGATGGATGAGTAGGAACTCCAAGTAATGGTCCTGAAACGACTTTCGGCGCGCGATCAGCGAGCCGAAGGTCGATTTCGACGCCTCGAAAAGTGGCACTAAC
>JBMFUH010000707.1:0-4221 GCA_049966735.1 Isosphaeraceae bacterium | reverse complement strand
GGCCGCCAAGATCACCGGCACGCATGAGGCATCGCCCACGCGTCCGATCCCCGCAAGTGCGCCGTCCTTGACCTGTCCCTGAGCCTTGGTCAGGAGCTGCCGATATCCCTCCAGAGCGACGGCTCGGTGCGCCGGCTGGCCCTCCATGGTCAGGAGGATCCGCAAGAGCGCATCGTGTGCGTCGGCTGCCGTCGCCGGGTCCGCGGCGGCAACGACCGATTGAACGATCTTCAGATGTGCAGGTTTGCCTGTCCACGCCAGCGCCCGGGCCGCCGCGACGCGGACCTTGGCATTGGGGTCATGAGTCAATCTGACGATCTGGCCGAGGCTCTCTGGATCCCGCGGCCGTCCCAGCGAGTTGAGGATCGCGCAGGTGAAGTCCGGATCGGCGTGGGCAAGCTGTTCCCGCAAGGCCGTTCGGCTGGCGGCGTTGCCGATCTCCTCGAGCGCCTCGCGGGCTCGCTCCCGCAACTCCTTGTCCGAGAGGAGGGCCGCGACAGGACCGACGTCGCCATCGGGCGGAACGACGATCGGCAAGAGCCGCAGTCCGCGGATCTTGATGGGCGCGGGCTGGTCGGGCTGAAGGAGCGTCATCAACCGCGCAGCCACAACGGGACGGTCTTTTTCACGGCCCGGAGCGGAGGCGTCGTTGGCGATGTCGGCCAGCACGTTGAACGCCGCGTCGCGCACGGCCGCCGAGTCCGATTTCAAGAGAGGCAGCACCCTGGGCACCACCTCGACGCCCTCGCGAGGCAAGAACTGCCTGGCCAGTGACCGGGCCGGCTCGTTTTTCCCGGCCAGGGCCGCGACCAGGTCGTCGACTCGCGAGGCGTGAGCCAGCGGCGTCAGGATCATCACGCTCAAGGCGGCGAGCAGCCAGCTCCTCTGTGATAAACGCATAATAATCTCCTTTCTGATCAGAGGTGCCAGGGTGCTCGGTAGGCACGGGTCAGGTAACGATTGGCGGCCTCATCGTGGAGGAAGGTCTCGGTCTCGCCATCCCAGTACAGCTTCCGCCTGGTCTTGAGCGCGATGCCGGCGATCAAGAGCGGCGTGGTCGACCGGTGGCCTTGCTCGATCTCGGCCGCGGGGGGTTTTCTGGTCTTCATGCTCTCGAAGAAGTTGTGGTGGTGGGGCGGATGGGCCCAGCTTCGCTCCGGTTCGCCCACGTACCTGGGAATGCCCAGGCTCTCGGGGATCACGTCGAACGTGTTGCGATCGACCAGAAGCTGCCCCTCGGTTCCCTGGAATTTGATGCCGTAGGAATGGCCGAGATACTGGTTCTGGTGCCGTTGTTCCCAGGTCACGGTGCAGCCGGGGTATTCCCAGAGAACGTCGACGTTCTCGTAGTTTTCCGACCCCGCACCGCCGCGATACGACCCGCCGACAGCCTGCACGCTCAGGGGTCTGTCCTGGCGAATGCCCCAGTGGACAATGTCCATCAGGTGGACGCCCCAGTTGGTCAGCTCGCCGCCGCGGGCGTAGTCGTGGCAGCCCATGAACCCGAATTGCCGGTCGGGCGAGTACGGCTCCCAAGGGGATGGGCCCAGCCACATGTCCCAGTCGAGCCCCTCGGGGATGGGAGCCGAGCTCATGCCCACGCGCCAGCCGTTGACGCCAATCCAGCAGGTTGCCGAGGTGATCTGCCCCAGCCTGCCCGAATGAATCAGCTTGATGGCCTCCTGGAAGATGGTCATCGACCGTTGCTGCGTACCAAGCTGGACGATCCGTCCATACCGCCGCGCGGCCTGGACCATGGCCCGGCCCTCGGCAACCGTGGGCGAACACGGCTTCTCGACGTAGACGTCCTTCCCCGCCTGGCAGCCCAGGATGACCATCAGCGGATGCCAGTGGTCGGGAGTGGGGGCGAAGATGGCGTCGATGTCGGGCCGGTCGAGCACGCGGCGGAAGTCTTGATAGCCGACCGGCGCCTTGCCCGAGAACTTCTTCACCACCGCGATGGCGTTCTCGTACCGCGGCTTGAAGCAGTCGCAGACGACCGCGACCTCGCAATTCGGGTTGACCGCCAGCGCCTCGAGATGGCGCGTGCCCATGCCCCCGCAGCCGATCACGCCCAGCCTGATGCGATCATTGGCTCCCAGCCGCGCGGCCTGAACCGGAGCAGGGTCCACAAGCGATTTTCCGGCCGCCACGACCGCCGCGGTCCCGGCCAGCTTGAGCGCCTGGCGCCGGTTGATTGTCAATTCTCTCGTCATTCTCACCTCCTGGCGACATCGCGCCATTTGCAACGTAGAGGTGATCCGGCGGCGAATCAAGCCCCTGGTGGCCGTGCAGGTTAGCGCGAGCCGTCACCGATGCCGGTTCCAGTCCAACGCAAGGGGTGCCAGGGCGAAGCGGCCCAGGGGAAGCAACAGGAGGCTTCCCACCAGTAACACAGGCCGTGGGACCTGAAGGCCGCTTCCTGGCAGAAGCAGGCACGCGAGCGCGATCGTCGCCAGGGCCGTAGCGGTCCAGATCGCGGCGATCCGGCCAATGGACCGCGCGCTCAAGAGCCCCCGTCGCCACGCCAGCCGGAATGCCCAGACTGACAAGAGCAGCTTGACGACCACCAGGATCGCCATCGCCCAGATCAACGCCGGCAAGAGACGGTGCAGGCGCTCCGGTCGCGCAACGACCCAGAGCACGGCAGCGACCAGACCCATGAGGAAGAGCAGGTTGACGAAGACCGAACCGTCGGCGATCCAGCGGCGGCCGGTCAGACCCGGCACGAGGCTGTCCTTCAGGAGCTTCCAGGTGAAGACAGGGAGAAGTACGACGATGAGCCCGAGAATCGCCAGGCCATGCCAGCCCGGATAAACGCCCATGAATAACCGGAACAGGTCAGCAACCTCGCCCGTCTGTTGCTTGATCAGCACCAGCGTGCCCGTCATCGCCAGATCGATCATCCAGATCTGAACAACATTGCGTACGATCATCCGATACTTCGCGTCAAGCATGTCGCCGGTCAAGACCGGCCGCATCGCCTGGAACGTGATGAACCCGCGCTGCGTTGACCAGGGCGGCCGCATCCACCCCAGCCCGGCTCCTTGCGAGCCAGCCAGGATCAAGGGCATCCCCAGCATGCTGCCCAGCGCAATTTGAAACGCCAGCGACTTGCCCGGTGGCACGAAGAGGTACATGACGAAGATCGAGCCGAGGATCATCGTGCTCGAAGCCTTGAGCGCGAGACCGTGACAACGCGACTCATACCAGAGCTGCGCGTGTCCCACACTGCGAAAGCGGGGCGGTTGGCTGGTGAACCGATCGCAGAGCGTCCAGAACCAGTCGAACAAGATCTGAAAAATCGACGTTCAGTCATCTCCCCGGCGATCGTATCGGACGGCCAGAAGCCCAAGTCCGTAGACGACTGCCAGCTCGAACAGCCCCAGGGCCGTGAGCGTGGTCGCGGTGACCGAGTTTTGCAGCAAGAGGCAGTACGGTGAGCCGACGAGAATCCAGAATCCGATGATCGCGCCGACGAGCCGCAGATACTGCACCTTGACCGGCGACCAGCTAACCGTCTGGGCCCAGGCTCCGCCCACGGCCAGCGCGAGCGCTGGGAGAACCAGGGGCGGATGGAAACCGGCGGGACGGTACACCAGCACGGCGACAACGAACCAGAACGACACGACCGCGACGGTGGCGAAGAACATGGGCCAGAAGACGAGTGTGGCCGTCGTCACCGGCAGCGTGTACATGCGCCGGGGATAGCCTGAAGTCATGCTTCCGACTTCGTCTGTGAACGTGAGCAAGTTTCCCACATACGCGAAGATGAGAACCGGCGGAATCCAGGTTCCGGCCAGAACGTACGGTTCGGGAAACGCCCGGAGCAGCGGAGGAAACGCCGCGATCATGACCAGGAGGCACGCGCCAGAGATCGAAAGTCCTAGACGATGCCGGTTCCACAATTGCCAGAGCATGGCCAGCGCGGGGGATCTCATGGCTCAGCCCTCCACCGTGACATGATTGCGGGAGCGAACCCGCGCCACGAAGATCTCGTCGAGCGATGGAATCTGGTCCTCGACAATCTGGGCGCCGAGTCCAGCGGCCTGGCCGGCCAAGGTGTCGAAGGGGGCCCGGCACACGGTCGTCCAGTCGCGGCCATATCCCTCGCTGAAGAGCGTTTCGGTTAGCCGCGGCGGCTGGCTCAGCGGCTCGTTGAAGCGCAAGGTCAGCCGCCGGTGCGCGGCCTTGATCTCATCGAGCGGACCGCAGAGGACG
>JBMFUH010000706.1:0-4226 GCA_049966735.1 Isosphaeraceae bacterium | reverse complement strand
CTGCACGATGGAACAACCGCGGTGACGGACAATAGTTCTGGGACGCCGTCGCCCCCTTTGGCCCGATCCCCTCGCGGGTCATCTCGCGCTAAACAGCAAGGGAAATCGAATAAACATGCGAAAGACTTTGAACATGAGCCTGTAAGGGGCCGCCCACCAGATCCGGTTCGGATCAAGAGTTCGGCCCCTGTCTCATTTGATGGAGAATCTGTTTTCCGCGGTCAGTCAGCGGCGGCAAGAGAAGGCCCACACACCATACCGAATGGCGGGCAGGTTGTGCGGCCTCCTCCCCATCAACGCGGAAGCGTTCGAGGCTACTTTAGCCCAGATACTTATCCACCTTGGGCAGCAGGCTGGCGAAGTCGAGGTGGTTGTGGCAGGCTTCGCGGGCGGCTTCGAGGTCGGCGCCGTGCCAGTCGCGCTCCTCCTCGGTGAGGGCGGCGTACTCCTCGCGGGCCATCGCGCGCGCGTCGCGATCCTCGTGGTAGGTCAAGAGGCGGGTCAGGTCGTGCAAACGCGCCTTGGTACCGCCGGCCCGGCAGCAGCTTCCGTCGCAGTTCGGGCACATCGTCGGCCCGGCGGCCAGGGCGGCGTCGCGGAGCTCCAGGATCTGTGCCTCCTTCAGTGGCTCAAACTTCCGGGCCGCCGCCACGTTCTGGCGGATCTGGTCGGTGCTGGTCATGGCCGTGCAAATGTTGGCCAGCCGCTCGTCGGTCCAGGCGGCGTGGAGCAAGCCCTGATGCGGAGTGAGTCCGCGCTCCTTGAGCAGGGGGACCTTGTGCCCTACGTTTTGAAGGGCGCCGCGCCCCCGGAAGAGCTTCATCGCCACCAGGCCAATCTGTTTCTGGTAGCAGGCGTCCATGGCCTTATTCAGGGCTGAATCCTTGGGCATCCAGGGGGCGTATGACATCATGATCGCGTCGATGAACCCGCTCTCGGCGGCCGCTTTGAGCTGATCGGCCATGGCACCGTCGTGCGTGGTGAAGCCGACGAATCGCACCTTCCCGGTCTTCTTGACCGCCTCGATCTCCTTCATCATCTCCCGGCTCTTGAGCCAGCCGAGCTGGCCTTTGCCGAGGCCGTGGTAGTAGAGCAGGTCGATGTAGTCGGTGCCGAGCGCCGCGAGCCGGTTGTCGACGTTCTTGATCATGTCGCCGATCTGGCGGACCGGCTCCTTGGTGGCCAGGAAGATCTGCTTGCGGACCTCAGGCATTTCCGAGAACCACTTCTTGAATCCTGGCTCGGTGCGGTAAACCTTGGCGGTGTCGAAGAACCGGACGCCCTGGCTGAACGTCATGCGGACCAGCCGGTCCATGAACCCACCCACGCTCAGGGTGCCGGTGTTGAGGATGGTCACGTCCAGGCCGGTCTTGCCGAACTTCCTGGTGGGCAAGACGTTTGCCTTGGCTGAATCTTTCCCGGCCGCATGCCCTTCTGTTTGGGCTTGAAGCTCGGCTGGGGATAGGCCCGCGGCCGTCAGGGCAGCGGTCGTCGCAACGGCACCACTTTTCATGAACTCACGGCGTTGCATCGGGACGGACTCACGATCCGACATTGATCGATCTCCTGGAAGGGGGCGGGATGGAGCGGAACATCGGCTCCGCTGGCAGAGTCTCCAGTGTCCTAGAATACGCGGATCGGTTGCTCGTGTCTAGAAAGTTCAAACCGTTTATGGTAGGCGGAAGTTCCTGAGTCCTCCCGCCGGCTTGATCGACGGTTTACGATGACTCGAGAAAACGGACGGTCGACCTACCGGGCCATCTCCAGGAACAACCACCATGAGAAAGCTCGTCTCCCTTGCCGCGACCTTCGGGCCAGTCTTGCTCTGGTTCACCTCGGACGCTCCGGCTCGTGCCCTCCAGGTTGACCTGACGAGGTACGATCCCGCCTGTGGAGTGACCGTGAAAGCCCAGAACGAGCAACTCGATCTCGACTGGCCGCTGGGGCGCGATGAGACCGGCAGGCTGGTGATCGACCTTCGCGCCGGCTCGCCGCTCTTCCGGGAAATCTCGATCGCGGCGAAAAAGAGTGCGCCGTTCCAGCAGGTACTCGAGGGCATCGATCCCACGGCGTTCGTGGTTGTCGGCGAGCGGAAGGCCCCAGTGGGACGGCCGCCGGAGATGAGTGAGTTCAACGTCTTCTTCGATTCCCCCGCGAACCGGCCGTTCCGGGCCTATCGCTCTCATCTCGAGCCCAAACAGGCTCGGGTTTCCTCTCAGGGCCAGCGCGCCACCGTGACGATTGGCGAGCTGACGGCCGGGCCGTTTGCCGGGGATTGGCAAATCACGGTCTTCGCGGGTAGCCCGCTCATCCAGCTCGAGGCCGTCGTCACAACGCACGAGGAACATCGGGCGTTTCTCCACGACATGGGCCTCATGTCTGACGATCCTCCCGCGAAGCGGCTGGTATGGGTCAATGGCGAGGGGAAGTTTCAGAGGACCGATGTGGACCCCACAAGCAAAGATCATCCGCTCCTGGTCCGGTGGCGGACGATCGTGGCTGCGACTCACGGAATGGCTCTGACATGTTTTCCCCCCCCGCACCAGTACTTCTTCCCCCGTGACCTGACCGACAACCAGAGCACCGTCTGGTACGGGCGCAACCACCGCGGGCTCGACGATCGCTTCGGCTTCGGCATTCGCCAGACCGAGCGCGGCGGCGGGGTTTATGTCCCCTGGTTCAACGCCCCACCGGGTACAGCGCAGCGACTGGGGATGTTCCTCCTGCTCTCGCGCGGCACCCCGCAAGATGCTCTCAAGAAGACCCTGCGTTACACGCATGACGACCGATTCCCGCATCTGGATGGTTATCACACCCTCGCCAGCCATTTCCACATGGCCATCGCCATGGCCGCGCTCGAAGACAAGAAGAAGGGGAGAGCCCAGACGACCCCAGATTTCGTGAAGATGTTCCAGGATATGGGCGTGGACATGGTCCACCTGGCCGAGTTCCACGGCGACGGCCATCCCGGCGATCCCGGCCCGCTCCGCCTGCCCGAGATGAAAGCGATGTTCGACGAGTGCCGTCGTCTCTCCGACAACCAGTTCCTCTTGATCCCGGGCGAGGAGGCCAACGTGTACCTCGGCCTTGCCGCTCCCGGCAGACATCCCGGTCACTGGCTTTACCTGTTTCCCAGGCCGGTCTACTGGACGATGAAGCGAGCGGGCGGGCAGCCCTTCCGCGAGGACGACCCCAGGTACGGCACGGTCTACCACGTGGGCAACCGGGCCGACATGCTCAGGCTGCTGGAAGTGGAAGACGGCCTGGCCTGGACGGCGCATGCGCGGATCAAGGCCTCGAGCTGGGCCCCCGACGCCTACCGGCACGAAGACTTCTTCCTGTCCGACCACTGGCTGGGCGCGGCCTGGAAGGCCATGCCCGCCGACCTCTCGCAAGACCGCCTGGGCCGCCGCGTGCTCGACCTGCTGGACGACATGGCCAACTGGGGAACGCGGAAGCACGTGCTGGGCGAGGTCGACGTCTTCAAGCTGGACCACACGCATGAGCTTTATGTGCACATGAACATTAACTATCTGCGTCTTGATCGCGTGCCCACCTACCAGGAGGGCTGGCAGAGTGTGCTCGATGCCCTGCGCCAAGGACGGTTCTTTGTAACCACCGGCGAGGTGCTGATTCCGGAATTCCGCGTGGACGAAGCAAGGTCCGGTGATGCGGCGATTACCGCCAGCTTGCGCTGGACCTTTCCGCTGGCGTTCGCGGAACTGGTCTCCGGGGATGGAAGAAGGGTGTTTCGCCAGCGAATCGATCTTTCGGACACCAGGGCCTTCGGAGAGAAGAAACTGGAGTTCCGGAGCGACTTGAAGGGTCGAACCTGGACGCGGTTGGAAGTCTGGGACGTCGCCTGCAACGGAGCGTTCACTCAGCCGGTCTGGCTCGGCAAGCCCGAGGGGGTGAACAACGGGCGTTGAGCGGTCCATGCCGCGATCCTGCTCGCCTTTTTTGGTGTCGGGTTGTCCGATCGGCTACAATGGGACATGCTCGGTGAGGAGACGGACGCCAGGAGATGGAGTTGTAGGAATGACCGGAGTCAGTGGAAACGGGGAAGCGGGCGGGGAGGAAGAAGAAATAACAGCTCCCACGATTGCGGGTCGCCGGAAGGTGACCGTTGCTCTCATGGTGGCAATGATGGTGACAGCGATGGAGCAACTGGTCGGCGTTATGAGCGGCTGCGGCAATACGGCGCCGCGGCCATGGCTGTCGCATGA
>JBMFUH010000705.1:0-4228 GCA_049966735.1 Isosphaeraceae bacterium | reverse complement strand
GCACAGCGGACCCTACAATCCTGGGACGGACAAGAATGTCCATCCTACGGCGGAAATGACTCCGCGGGACCCGGTCCGGATCGGATACCGAGAAGTTATTCCACACCTATTCCATGGGCTCATCCCTTCGACCTCAACAATGTCCTGACAATCTCCACGATCTCGGGCGTCGTAAGCGGGTCTTCGCCCAGGGGTACGTAGGCTTTCTTGGCGTCGACGACCCGGATCTTGCCCTTGTGCCGGCGCGCCAGGGTTTCGATGCGTGCGGGATCGCGATAGGTGAATACGACATATTCCCCTTCGCGATGAACTCGCTCGATCTTCCAATTGCCCGCCAGGATGCGCAGCTCGGCCTCGGCCAGCAGGTTTTCAGCGGGTCTGGGCAAGGGACCGAAGCGGTCGGAAAGCTCTTGGCGGAAGTCGGCCAGGTGATCCAGCCCGCGCAGGCGGGCCAGCCGCCGGTAGAGCTCGATCTTCACTCGCGGGCCGGGGACGTAGTCCCTGGGCAGGTGCGCCCGCCACGAGAGTTCGACCGAGCAGTCGAAGAGCGGTTTCTCGGGCTGTCGCGTGAGCGCCCGGACGGCCGATTCCAGGAGCGAGCAGTACAGCTCGTAGCCCACGCTCTCGATGTGCCCCGACTGCTCCGGGCCCAGAATGTTCCCCGCGCCCCGGATTTCCAGGTCGCGCAAGGCGATCTTGAACCCGGCCCCCAGCGACGTGAATTCCTCGATGGCTTTGAGCCGCTTGACCGCGTTGGGGGTGACCGGCTTGTCTGAGTCGAGCAAAAGGTAAGCATAAGCTCGATGCTTGTATCGCCCCACCCGACCGCGAAGTTGGTGCAGGTCGGCCAGGCCGTACTTGTCGGCCTCGTTGATGAAGATGGTGTTGACGTTGGGGATGTCCAGCCCGCTCTCGATGATGGTGGTCGAGACCAGGATGTCAAACTTGCGGCGGATGAAGTCGAGCATCGTCCGCTCGAGCGCCTCGCCCCCCATCTGGCCGTGGGCGATGGCGATCCTGGCCTCCGGCACGATCGACTGGACCTTGTCGGCCACGCTGGTGATGTCGTAGATCCGGTTGTGCACGAAGTAGATCTGGCCGTCGCGGTTCAGCTCGCGGTGGATCGCCCGGCGGATCGTCTCCTTGTCGAAGCGGATGATCCGCGTCTCGATCGCCTTGCGGTCCGGCGGGGGAGTTTCCAGGTTGGAGATGTCGCGAATGCCCAGGAGGCTCATGTGCAAGGTCCGCGGGATCGGCGTGGCCGAGAGGGTGAGCACGTCGACCGTCGACCGGAACGTCTTGAGCCACTCCTTGTCCTCAACGCCGAACCGCTGCTCCTCGTCGATGACGACCAGCCCCAGGTCCTTGAAAGCGACGTCCTTTTGTAGAATGCGGTGCGTGCCGATGAGGATATCGACCGCGCCGGCGGCCGCGCGCTTGAGAACCTCGCGCACTTCCGAGCGGGGCCGGAACCGGTTGACCACCTCGATGTTGAAGGGAAACTCGCCCATGCGGGACGAGAAGCTGCGATGATGCTGCTCCGCGAGGATCGTCGTCGGCACCAGCACGGCGACCTGCTTGCCGGCGTCCACCGCCTTGAACGCCGCCCGGATGGCGATCTCGGTCTTGCCGTAGCCCACATCGCCGCAGACCAGGCGGTCCATCGGCTTCTGCTGGGCCATGTCGTGCTTGGTCGCCTCGATCGCCCGGAGCTGGTCCGGCGTCTCCTCGAAGGGAAACGCCGCCTCGAACTCGGCCATCCAGTGGCTGTCTTCCTTGGGATAGGCAAACCCCGGCTGACTGGCGCGCTGAGCGTTGATGTCCAGCAGCTCCTGGGCCAGGTCGACCACCGCCTCGGCCACGCGATTCTTCCGCTTCTCCCACGAGGACGAACCGATCTTCGAGAGCACCGGCGCGGCCTTGCCGCCGCCGACGTACTTCTGCACCAGGTCGATCTTGGCGATCGGCACGTACAGCTTGGTCCCCTCGGCAAACTCCAGCAGCAGCGTCTCCTCGGCGTGCTCGGCCGATTTGTCCACGAACTGCAAGCCGCGAAACCGCGCGATGCCGTGGTTGACGTGAACGACCAGGTCTCCCTCGTTGAGGTCGAGGAAGCTATCGATCGCCCGGCTCTCGTACCGTCGCCGCGTGACGGGCCGGCGAACATCGGCGCGGGCGAACAGCTCGTGGTCGGCGATGACCAGGGTCGACGCGTCGATCAGGTGAAACCCCGCGCGGATGCGGCCGACGGCGCGATGCAGCCGCCCTTCCTGGGCCAGCGCCGTGTCGCCGAAAACCTCGCCCAGCCGCTCCACCTCGGCCGCGTTGTGGCAGGCGATGAGCACGCGGTCGCCCGCCGAGGCGCTCTCCAACTCGGCCTTGACCTTGACGAGGTCGCCGGAGAACCGCTCGACGCTCTCGATCCGCAGATGCGTCGTCACCTCCAGCGATTCCGCGGCCAGCGTCGAGATGGTGACCGAGGGGAGGCGGATCAGCCGCTCGAACGCGCTTTCCACCGAGTAAAGTCCGCGGGGGTCGTCGACCCGGCTCAGGTAGTGCCGGCCCTCCTCGCGGAGGTCTGCCGGCTCGACGAGCGCCACCCACGTCCCTTCGGGGAAGTGCTCCGAGGGCGAGCCGAAGCTGGCGTTGCTCTCTTCATCGTAGGTCGGCGGGATGGTCAAGGTCACGCTCTCCCAGCGGTCCAGCGAGCGCTGGGATTCGGCGTCGAACGGGCGGATCGACTCCACCTCGTCGCCGAAGAACTCGATCCGGACCGGGTCGGTGGCATCGGTGGGGAAGACGTCGAAGATTCCGCCGCGTAGGCTGAACTCGCCGGGCACCTCGACCACCTCCGCGCGCTGCATTCCGCGCTCGATGAGCCAGGCGGTGAGCCGCTCAATGGGGAGGAAGTCGCCCACGGCAATCCGCCGCGACATCCGCGAGAGGACCGCGCGCCTGGGCACCGGCTGAAGCAGCGCCTGGATCGTGGTCACAACCAGACGAGGTGGAATCGCCCCGGCCAGACGGTTGAGCACCCGGAGCCGCCGGCCGGAGACCTCATCGGTGGCGTCCTGCTCGCGGGGCATCTTCTCCCAGGCCGGAAAGACCTCGGGCGTGATCCCGGAGAAGACGGCGAGGTCGTCGCGAAAGTCGTCGACGTCCCCGACATGGGCCAACACGATCACCAGCGTGGTGGGCACGTGCTGGCCGATCGCCGCAGTCACGAGCCCGGCGGCCGAGCCCCAGGCGCCATCGATGGTCGCCGCCCGACCGCTCTTCAAGGCCTCCAGGCTCTCGGCAAAGCCGGGCGCGCGGTGAATCCGCCGGGTCAGGTCGCGCAGCTCGATGCCCGGCGCGGCTGCCGCTTTGGCCGAACTGGCTGAGACAACAGATTTCGCGGAAACCCTGCGCATGAGTCCCCCGAACCATACAAGTTTGCCCGGTGCAGGGCTGCCGTGATTTCAGTCTGGGCGAGTCTGCTCGATTCTAGATTCAGCCCCCTCTTCCGGCCATGGCGATCATCTCGGGCGCCACCCCGTTCCGCTGTCGTCGACGATCCCCCTCATCCGCCCTCCGGGCACCTGGGCCCCCGGAGGGGACCCGATGGAGAAGGTGAACTCATACCCTCTCCCTGTCCCTGTGGGAGAGGGTGGCCGTAGGCCGGGTGAGGGCCTGTTGCCGAGACAAGAACTGCGGAGGGTGAGGGCTTTGAACTCTCGCCCCGGTTGCGGATCGCCGCCAGTCCCCGGCTCGCGCGGCTGGCCGGGGCCGGGGGAAGAAGATGACCGGGCTCGATCCGGCCGGCGTCAAGGGTTCGCCGCCGATCTTCCCGAGCCAGCCGACCGACCACGTGGGCCAGATCGTCCAGCTCGACGGGCAGGTCCAGACAGGCCGATGCGCCCGCGAGCCAGGCCTTTTCCGCCGTCTGCCGGTCGGCAAACCCCAGCAGTGCGAGCACCGGACCTTGACGGCTTTGCCTCCAGAGCAGATCTGGCCACCTCTCTTCCAGCACCGGCACATCCCAGACCGTGACGACCGGCTCGGGGTCGAAATCCGCGAGAGGGCGTTCGCAACGAGGATCACGTCCGTGGGTAACCTGAAATCCGGCTTCCGCCAGGGCCTCGGCCAGAACACTTCTCAACGCATGATTGGTGCTGGCGACGTCGACCGAGAGCGCAACCGCGGGCGGCGGCAAAGGGCTCGGCGGGCGGTCAGGGAGAAACCGGGC
>JBMFUH010000704.1:0-4237 GCA_049966735.1 Isosphaeraceae bacterium | reverse complement strand
CCAGGTAAATGATCTTGCCCCCCTGGGGACCCAGCGCCTCGGCGAGGGCCTGCCCCTGGATCATGCCTCCTTCGGCGTCGTCGGCCCCCACGTAAGCGAGCACGTTTCCCCCGTTGATCCGGCGATTGAGCGCGATGACCGGCACCCCCGCCCGGTTGGCTGCCTCCACGGCGGGCACCAGCGCGTCTTCGTCGCGCGGGCAGAGGATGAGCGCCTTGCAGCCCAGGTTGATCAGCGTCTCGACCTGGCTGATCTCCTTGACGTCGTCATCCTGGCCGTCGCGGACGTCGATCTCCACCCCCAACTCCTTCGCCTTTTCTTCCAGCCCGCGCTTCTGGGCCAGGAAAAACGGATGGCTGAACATGGGGAGCACCGCGCCGATGCGTGCTTTCGCGCTCGTGCCGGATGCCGCTCCGCCTGCCGCCGACGACTCGTGCGGATGGCCGCAGCCGGCCGCGGTCAGACAGAGAATGGCAAGCGGGACGGCACGCGCAAGAAACCGTCTACAAGTTCGCTTCATGAACCGCCTCATCGTGAAGATCGTTCCGTGCAAACCTCACTTCCCGTGGCTGCCACCGCGGGGAATCCACTTCACGAAAGTGAAGGTCAGCGGCTCGGCGCTGGTATTGTTGATGCCATGCGGCACGTTGGGGGTCGCGTACAACACCGACCCGGGGCCGACCTTCGTGGCCTTGCCGTTCAAGATCATCTCTCCATGACCGGCCTCAACGATCAGGATCTCCTCATCCTCGTGAACGTGTGGCGGATGCGGCGACTTGCCGGGGTCGATGATGAACCGGCCGGTCACCAGCGAGGCGCAGCCCGGCGTCTCGCCCTGGACGTACAGTCCCATGTGGCCAACCGCTTTGCCCTCATGCTCGTAAACCTCCATCTTGAGCTGATCAAGGTTGATCGTCCGCGACGCGATCATCGCGGCCCGCTCCCGCGCCAAGGCCCGCTCGCGCATCGCCCAGCCGGCGGCGAGCGCCAGGACAAGCAAGGTGAGGAAGGTGGTCGCGAGGCGGGACCGCATCAAGTATCGTGGCATGGAAGTCGTCTCCGCAAGTGGATTGGCCGGGTTTTGGCACCATGGTAATGCGTGATTCCGGCCAGGGGAAGCCATCAGGGGAGATCGCCCGAAAAGCAGGTGCAGCATGATGTCGAGAACCGCGCTCTTGGGGTTCGTGTGGCTGGTCGTGCCGTGGTCAGGCTTCGCGCAGGGGCCGATGAACGCCCCGATCCGGATCGAGGGGGGCGGGTGCCGGTTGGAGATCGACCCGGCCCGCGGCACCTTGATCGCGGCGGGACCTGTCGGGAAAGCCGAGTCGGTGTTGCGCGGAGGAGAGCACGGGCTCTGGCGGCTGACGTTTGACGACCATAGCGTCCTGGACGCCAGCCAGTTCCGCGTGGACGGGGGCAATCGCCGGCTGACGCTCCGCCGCAACGTCGCCGCGAACCGTCTCGAGCTGAGCTTCGACGCTCCCGAGGCGGTCGTCGTTGTCGAGGTCCGTGGCGCGGCTGAGGGAGTGGACCTGTCCGCCACGGTTCGACCGGGCGGCAAGAAAAGCGTCCTGTCCATCGAGCTGCCCGCGCGGTTGCGGTTTGACCCGAAACGGCTGGTCCGCCTGACCTCGCCGCTGGAGCCGCACGAAGGAGTCGGCGCGGCCTTCCAGAAGGCTTTCTTCCAGGAGCAACCGAGCCAGTCGCCGACCTCGTGGCGAACGGAGAACCTCGGTCCCGCGGCGCATGACCGGCTGGTCGGCGCGAAGCTCGCGATGCGTCCGCTGGATGCCCCGGCAGAGCCGCTTGCGGTGACGCATGATGGCCAGCGCTGGCTCGGTGCGAGCCTATCGAAACGGCTGGCCGGCGCGCGGGTCGATGTCTGCCGGCCGTCGGCGCGCGATCACCTCGATCGGGTCTTGCTCGATTCGCCGGTCGGTCCTGTTCTGGCGGCTAACCGGCTGGGCGGCCAGGGCGCGCTCTGGCGGTGGGGCGGATTCATCCGGCCGGCGGACGTCCCATTGGCGGCCGAGGCGCTTGCCGCCGTCGTCCGCACGCTGGCTGCCGATCCGGTTGCCCGACACAAGGTCGGTCTCGTGCATCTCGTCCACGGGCCGGAATATGCCTCGGCCAGCGCCATCCCCGTGAATTCCTGGGCTGCTCGACTCAAGCCGGGGCTGAGGCCGGCAGGCAAGGAGCTGGTCGAGCTGACGACGCCCGCGGCCATGCTCGCCGCGGCGCGAGGCGATGAATTCGCGGCGATCCTCAATCCCTACGGCGAGGCGCTGCCGGTGGGCGCGGGCGGGATGCCGGAGATGATGGAGGCCGTGGGCCAGTACATCCGCCGCGGCGGCAACTGGATCGAGACAGGCGGCTACTCGTTTTACCTGGCGCTCCGGCCCGAGCGGTTTCTCCAGCATCAAGCCGGCTACCCGCCGCTCTTCGCCGACTGGGTACACGTCGAGACGTCCGCCGGCATGCTCGCCGTCTATCGTGTCCAGCCGCGCGACTGGGTTCCCTGGAAAGGCGAAAGCGACCCCAGGGCGATCTTCATTCCCGGCAAGGCGGCTTTTGGCGGCGATGCCCAGGGAGGTTGGATCGACCGATCATTCGCCACGCACGTCCCGCCTCAAAAAGAGTGGAAGACGCCCCGCGTGCGCCTCTCGGCAAGCCGGTCGGTCGCGCGGTCGCTCGATGATTACGCTCACGCGAACGGTCTTCAGAAGAGGCTGCGCGACAAGCTGCCGCCTGCCTTGCTCGACCGATTTCGCCGCGCGGTGCTCGTGAAGTATGACGGCAATGCGCGGGACATGATCGCCAACCTGTCGACGCTCCCCGTCCCCACCTTGATTCACTTTTCCGATTACCTCAAGGGCGGGTTCGACAAGCAGTATCCCGACCACCTGCCGCCTCGGGAGTCGTTCGGCACGCCGGCCGAGCTGCGCGACCTTTTTGACCGGGCTCATGCGCTGGGGCACTTGATGATGCCCTACACGAACCCGACGTGGTGGTGCGACCACCCGCGCGGGCCCACGTTTGTCGCGGCGGGCGACGGCCCCCTGGCGCGAAGCCTCGAAGGCAAGCCCTATCACGAACAGTACGGCCGCAACGACGGCTGGACGACCACGCCCTGGCATCCGGCGGTGCAGGCGGCGAACCGCTCGACCCGCACCCAGTTCACCCGCGATTACCCGGTTGACATCCTCTTCCAGGACCAGTGCGGAGCGCGGGGCTGGGTGTATGACCGCAATCCCGCCTCGCCGATGCCCCACGCGTACACCGAGGGGCTGCTCTCGCAGGTCGACGAGGACGCACAATTCAAGCCTCTCTCGACCGAGGACGGCTTCGATCGCGTGCTCAATGGCGAGGTCCAGCTTTGCGGCTTCACCTTCGCGCTGGTGCCGGGGGGCAATCCAACCTGGGCCCGGCCGATGAAATCGCGTTATCCCGAAGGAACGTGGGAGATTTCTCCGGTGGCCCAGATTCTGGCCCACGACAAGGTGGCGCTGCTCCATCACGATCTGGGCAAGTTCGTGACCGACCGGCCGACGTTGTCGTGGACGCTCGGCCTGGGTTTCGCGATGAGCGACCGGCTGCACGCACGAGCCCTGGCCGATCCGCGCAGGCTCAACTGGCTGCGCTGGCTTGACCGCGTGCAAAAGTCGATCTGTGCCCGCTACGTGGGCGAGCCTGTCGGCTCGTTCGTTCACGAACCGGGACATGGCGATGACGACGGTCTGATCCGCGCCCGTTACGGGCCGGTGGACATCACCGCCAACCTGGGTCCGAAGATCCGTGAGGTGGGCGGCCTCCGGCTGTCGCCGCACGGATTCCACGCCGAGGCTCCGGGCATGCGCGCCGGCGATCTTGAGTTCGCCCCCGGTGTCGTGTCGCCCTTCATCGTCGAGGGAGGCGCTCGTTCCGCCGAGCTCTGGCTGCTGGCCCCCGCCGGCATCGACGCGGCCGCCCTCGTGCCAAAGGGCATGACCGGCCGGGTCGAGGTGATTCTGGACGGGCAGAACGTCCAGTCTGTTGACATCCTCGATGAAACCGTGCGGATCAAGCTGCCGGCTGCTCCGGATCAGTCAATTCCGCAACTCTGGCATGCACGAATCCAGCCGCGCTCTACTTCGCCAGGGACCAAATAAATAGATAAGGCTTTTCGCATCGGCGTGGCGATGCGAAAAGCCTTATCTATTATTCTATTTGTCACCTCCTTGGCCTCACAATCGAGGGT
>JBMFUH010000703.1:0-4237 GCA_049966735.1 Isosphaeraceae bacterium | reverse complement strand
TTGTACACGATCGCGAGCCGGCAGCAAAGGGCCTGGATGTGAACTACCAAACACGAAATACGAACACCAACTCGCGGTCGAGAACGGGCCGGTGTCAATCGGTGAGTTGCATCGCCGGGGCGCCGGGCACCCGCTCGTTCCGAAGAGCGGAGCGGATCGACTCCAGAGGGCTTGGATGTTCCAGGCCGAAGCAACCATCGGCGCGCCGGCCTGACACATGCAAAGCCAGAAAGCCCCCTGAGACGGTGGTGGGGGAAAACTCGGTGCTCAGGCCCAGGCAGTTGACCAGTGCTGCCGAGATGCGGAGAGGAGTCGCCAGGATCGCCGGGACGGGGACGATGAGCCGCGGGTTTCCGCTGACTCTGGCCACCAGCCGCGCCATCTCGATGTAGCTGAGATACGATCCGACCACGGCGTACCGCTCTCCGGGCTCTCCCAAAGTCAAGGCCCGGCGATGTGCACAGGCGATGACGGTCGCGTCCACGATCGGTATTCCACCATGCGGCAAGAGCGCCACCTGAGTTCGAGCCAGCGTCTTGAGCAACTTCGTCGAGGTGGGTTTCGGGTCACGCGGGCCGACCACCAGACCGGGACAGAGCACAATGGTTCCAAATGTGGGAGAACTTGCCTCGCGCACCCGAGCCTCCGCCTCCCGCTTGGAGCGGCAGTAGGGAGAATCCACGCAATGGAGGTTCCAGGGAGTTGCCTCGTCGGCGGGGCCCTCGACTGTCCCGGCAGCCAGCGTGTGCAGCGTCGAGGTCATGACGAAGCGCTGGGCGCCCAGGCGCTGGGCGTCGTCGAGCAGCGCGCAGGTCGCCTCGACGTTGATCGCCCGGCTCAATTTGCGAGGATCAGGTCCCAGGCTGACCCAGGCGGCCGAGTGGATCACACCGCGGACATTGGCCAGAGCCTGCCGGCGCACTTCTGCATCACGCAGGTCGCCGATCACCCAGTCGATGTGGGGATCGTCGGGATACACGGCCGGCGGTGTCCGGGCCAGACCGCGCACCCGGTGACCGGCCTCTGCCAGGTGGCGCGCGACGTGTCCGCCCACGAACCCCGTGGCACCCGTGACGAGGACGGGCCAGTCCGAGGGCCGCGGGTCGACACAAATCGTCATGGCTCACCGGGGCGAGGTCCGAGGGACGGTGGGGTCGGGCTGCCACAGATAGAGGAAGGCCGGCAGCTTGGTCCGATCGAGTCCAGGATAGCTGAATGGAATGGCCTCGCTCAAGCGTGGAGGGCCGGGAGCAATGGCATAGAGCGATCGCGCGGGGGATGCCGCACGATGGTAAATGACGACTTCGGAATCGGCCATGCTGGCCAGGCGCCGGGCTTCTTGCAACGCATCATGAATGTATCCCAGGCGATCGACCAGGTGCATCCGGAGGGCCTGGGGGGCGGCGACGACCCGGCCGTCGGCCAGCGTCCGCCGGTCTGCTGGGGTGAGCGTGGGCCTGCGTTTGGCCAGACGATCGAGGAACCGCTGGCGAAAGCTGTCAGCCATCTCCTGCAGCATCGATCGCGTCGCCTGCTCCAGGGGCTTGGTGACGGTTCCCATGTCGATCAAGGGGCCTGCCTTGATGGGGTCCTCCGTCAGATTGAGCTGGGCCATGGCGTCCTCGAGATTCACGTGATTGAAGATCACGCCGACTCCGCCAGTGAGCGATGTCGGCAGGGCCACGATCTCATCCGCCCCCAGCGCGAGGTAATAGGCGCCCGAGGTCGCCACATCCATCAGGCAGGCGACAGCCGGCTTGCGCGTGGCCGCCTTGAAGCGGTCGAGTTCATCGGCCATGATATCGCAGGCCGTGACCCCTCCTCCGGGGCTGTGGACGCGCAGGAGGACGGCAGCCACGCGAGCATCGGCGGCCGCCAATTCCAGCTTCTCGCGAAAGGACGCGACCGGGTTCTCGCCGGAGTCGTAAATCCCTTCGCGGTTCTGGTTCAGGAGAATTCCATCCACGTCGATCACCGCGACCCGGGATACCGAGCCAGAACTTCGGGCCGGCTGGATCACCGAGACGACCATGGGGCCGGAATCGATCGCGGAGGGAAGTTTGATCGCCATCTCTCCCTGAACGTTGGCCTGCGCGGCCACCTGGGCGGTTCCCTGGAAGTGGCCCATGACGGGAATTGCATGCTGGCAGCCACTGAACAGGCCAACCGCGGCCAGAAGCGCCGGGATCAGGTTCCGGAAAGGGAGATGCGAGTGGATCATCCATGCCCCGCTGGGTTAGGAATGCAGGACGGATTTCTTTCGCGCTGGCAAGCAGGTTGCTTCCTGTTTGTTATCGACGAGATCAGGGCGGAACTTGGCTTCACAAACATCACAGACGTTACAATCCACCGATGATGATCACTCCACTCACACTCATGTTGCTCGCGCAGGTGCAGCCACGCATCGACGTCGAGCCGGGACATCAGGGCAATCCGATCTACATCCAAGCGCTCCATTCCGTCTGGAGCGGCGCGGGGGCAAAGGTCGAATTTCCCGGCCCCATCCTCCAGGACGGTCTCGACGCGAGCGGCCAGCATCAAGCACTCTTGAAGCTCGCTGGTTCGGAGCGAGCCCTGGCGGACCTGCTGCGCGATTCGGTGACGGCTCCGTCCATCTTGAAGGTGCACGATCAGAAGCGGAACGAAGCCACCATCCGGATTGTCGATCTCTGGTTTGCGGTCCGTGCGGATCTGGCTGAGTTCCATCCGCTCGACTTGGCCAGGCAAACCAGCGGCAAGGCTGCCGAGGCCGGCAACATGCGGTTCGAATCGCGACTTCTCACCGAGGAGGAGTTGAAGCGGTTCGGGCTTTCGTCCGAGGAAGGTCAAACTCGTTCGCGCTGGTTCACGCAGCTCAAGTCGCGTCTCCTGGATCGGATCGCGGTCCAGACGACCGACGAAACCGTGGCCACGCGAACCAGCGATTCCCTGGTGATCGCCTCACGCACTGATCCGGGTTTCGACGTTGACAGCAAGCTGGCCAATCGTTGGCAGTCGATCAAGAGAAACGACAGCGTGGGCGAATGGCATGAGTATGTGGGCGGGACGAGCTACGCCAAGGTGAGTCGCCTGAAGCAACCGCGAGGAATGCTCCTCGTCGAGTTCCACGGCGCTTTCCTTGAACCCAAGGCGTGGTTTCAGGGTGCTCCCATTCTGCGATCGAAATTCGCGCCCGTCGCGCAAGACCAGATTCGGCAGCTGCGGCGCGAGCTGCTCAGAGCCCGGAAGAAATCCCAGCAGCCGTCGCGGGCTGCGCCATGAGACAGTGCCGCAAGGTCTGCTCGAGCCTCGCCGCGCCACCGCGGGCGCGAAGCATCGTCAGAATTCGCGAGGGATTGAACGGAACGATCCGACCTTGTCCCGGAGGAAGACCCTGCATGGCAAACGACCAGGAAACCGGCACGGCTCCCAGTAGACGCTCGGCCTCGACGTCGAGGGGGCAATCGAAGACCAGACTCGGCTTCAGCTCCACGACTTCCGTCGAGCTTGCCCCGTCATCCCGCTCCGCGTCCTGGGCCCAGACAAATGTTCGAAGCGTACCATCATCCGGTCCAACGAGAAGGGCGTAGGAGAGAACGACCTTGCGGGGCCCTTGATCCCCCTGCATCAGAGCGGGCCCCCGGTAGAGGGCGAATGTCGGCGTCGAGGCGATCAGCCTGCCCCGGGTCAGTTCCGCTTCCGCTTTCTCCAGGACGATCGATTCCACGATGCCCAGGCTCACACCCGAATCTCCCAGACGGTTCGACTGGACCACCACATCGCTACCGTCCTTGCGTGGAACGCAAAGGCCAATGCCGATTCGTCTCAGGACGAACGTCTCCGGCTGGTCGGGCGCAGGGCCGACGTCGGCGAGGATCACGGTCCGGATCAAGGTCGCAGTCCGGAAGGCGGATCGGGGAAGTGTCTTCAGATCACCCGAGGCCAGACGGGGCAACGATTTGACGACCAGGTGACTCCAGGAGGCCGGAGGCCGATCGCCGACAATCGTCCCGGGTCTGATCCGCACCAGTTTCGGCCTGCCACCGTTCAGGACGTCCGGCGGCTCGCTCCCGAGGGCCTGTCGATTTCCCGTTAACTCCAGAAGAACCAACAATATCGCGCCAAGCCGAAGCCAATCACGCATGGGTCACCTTCCCCGTTCGAGCGGGCACCGATTCCTGGGCCGTTCCAGCAGCAATCGCCGGGGACTCTAGCAGAAAGTGTGCAAGCTGTCTGCCTGATCGTTCGGTCCCACGGG
>JBMFUH010000702.1:0-4241 GCA_049966735.1 Isosphaeraceae bacterium | reverse complement strand
AAATCCGCGCGACGGCAGGCGCGCGGCCGCGGATTTCACCCCAAACATAGGCTAGAGGCGCAAAGACGGGTCTTTCCAGATGTTCGCGGCGACTCCATGAGGGCGGCGGATCTGGGTGATCTGGCGCTATGATAGGGAAGACGACGAGGTCCCCGACATCTTCGGGGAACTTGGCGAAACGCCCATCTTCGTCATTACCGCATATTGAGAGCAAGTCCATGAGCCTCCCTGAAATTGATCATCGAACTTCTGCCCGTCAAGCGCTCGACGAAAAGATCGCCGCCGAGCCGCCGCTGCCTGCTCCCGAGTTGTCCGCCGCTGCTCGACCGGCATCCATGGAGGCTCATCTTGGTCGACTTCGTAAGCCTCTTGCAGTGGCGGGTGTCGTGGAGCACGGCGTCGTGCGTCCCCTCGATCCAACTGTCACCCTTCCCGAACACTCGCGTGTCATCATTGTCGCAACGGATGCGACGTAAAGCCCTACCTCTCGCCGAACCATCGTCCTGCCAGGCGGGGCGCAAGAGCCAGCGCCGCCATCTGAGCGCAGAGCCGGGGATCGGTGGCGACAGTGCGCAGTACCTTGCCCGACGAGATCGACCAGGCGCGCGCCAGGCAGCTTCGAGCCAGCTCGATTTGGCCTGCACGCAGGGCTTCGTGAGCCCGGTTCAGGTAGGCGCGGCTGAGGTTGCGGTTGGCCCACATTCGATCCCACGCGAGATTCCGAGTGGAGAGATCTTCCTGCTCGTAAAGAGACTTCAAGAATCGGGAGGTTTCATCGAGGTCGTCCGTTCCGGTCTTGAATCGGTGTGTCTCGCTGCCTGTGTGCCGGCGGATCCGCACGGTGGCCGGCTCGACCCGCCAGTGAACTTGCCACTTGCGAGCGACGCGGTACCAGAAGTCCCAGTCGACGACGTAACGGTACGAGGGGTCGAAGCCGCCGACATCGTTGTACGCCTGGCGGCCGGTGACGACGGCCGAGCATCGAAACGGGTTGTCAACGCGCAGCCATGGGCACATGTCTCCAGGCGCGAGCCGCATCGATTCCACGTGCGGCCAGGGGATCACACCAAGCATTTGAGGAAGCTCAACCGTTTCGGGAATGACATTCGAGCGATCGTCGATTACCTGCGTCGGGACCGCGATCAAACCGACCGGGGCTTTCGTCTCTTCGATCTTGTCGATTTCCCGGACCACCCACGCCAGATGTCCCGCCAGCATGACGTCGTCTTGATGGAAGATGCTCACCCAGGGGGTCCGGGAGAGGGCCATGCACTGGTTCCAGTTGCCGGCCAGGCCCAGACGCTCCGCGTTGACGACGATCCGCGCCCGCTCCCCGGCGATCTCGCGAACCAGCGCGACGGTTGCATCGTCCGAATGGTCGTCGGAGACGAGCAGGTCGAACGGCGGGCATTTCTGGTTCAGGATGGAGTGCAGGGCCTCGGCAAGGTGCGCTGTGCCGTTGCAGGTGGGAATGGCGACGGTGAGCAGGGGTGTCATTGGTCTCGGGTCAAGGAATCTCAGCAGCAAGCCGCCGGAGGGCTTCCCAGGTGTAGAGCCCCGTGGAGTGGCCGTCGGACCAGGTAAGCTGCACGGCGTAGTTGCCAACCGGTTCCATGGCCGCCAGCTTGAGGTCGGCCAGGATCGATTCTTCCTGGATGATCCGCTCGCCGGTCCACTCATCGCGGCAGCTTGCACACGGGCACGCCATGCGAAGAAACCGGTAGGGGAACTGGTCGACCTGACCGTCGGGCCAGGTCACTTCCAGGATAGCCTCGGACTGAAGTGCACGGATGTTGCTGGGAGGGTCGATCATTCCCGTGTCCCGGAAGTTCGAGGTTCAATTCGGAGAGTCATCATGAACGTTCAGCGTAACAAAGATGACGGTCGTGGCGAAAGTCCCGAGGCGCCGGCGCGGCGGTTCTTCGTGAAAGCCGCCAGCGTCAACTCCGTGCGCCGGGCGCTTCGCCGGGCTCCTGGAGGCGCGTGTGTGGTCGGTCGCTTCGACCGGGAAACGATCGAATGCTCTCATACGATGGACGAGCACAGCCTCAACCGACACTGGCCGGTCATCAAGAGCCGCCTGGAATCGCACGGCATCGCCCTGGTGCCGCGCCCGAGGCCTTCATCGGACGATGATGCATGACCGGCCAGGCAGACGGTAGAATGGCGAGCGTGAAACCAGGTCATCCATCGCGGATTCAACCTCCAACTCCAGACGGGACCATGACGCAACTGACACTCTTCGACTCCGATGAGCGGCAGGAAGGGGTCCGGCGGCTCGCCGGGAAGCTCCAGGGCCTGGCTGAACGGAACGTCTTCTTCGGCACATCGTCATGGAAGTATGAAGGCTGGCTGGGCAACATCTACACAAAGGATCGCTACGTCGAGCGCGGGAGGTTCTCGACGCGCAAGTTCGAGACCGAATGCCTTCGCGAATATGCCGAGACCTTCCCGGTCGTGGGGGGCGATTTCAGCTTCTACCAGTTTCCCTCGGCCTCGTACTGGAAGAAGCTCTTTGACGAGACGCCGTCGACACTGAAGTTCGGGCTCAAGGTGCCCGAGGAGATCACGGCGCCCAAATGGCCGGGCCATGCCCGCTATGGCTCGCGCGCGGGGACGATCAACCAGGGATTTCTCGACAACAATCTGTTCCACGAGCGGTTCACCTGGCCGCTGGAGAAGTATCGAGACCGGGTGGCCGTGTTGATCCTCGAGTTCGGCACGTTCGCCAGATCCACCTTTCCCGGACCGGCCGATTTCCTGGCCCGGCTCGACCCGTTCTTGAGTTCGGTCTCGCGACACTTCCGCTACTCGGTGGAAATTCGCAACGCCGAGTACCTGGGGCCGGATTATTTCTCGGTGCTCCACGCCCACAATACCGCACATGTCTTCAACGCCTGGACGCGGATGCCCGAACTGCTGGAGCAGATCGACATGCCGGGGGCCTTCACGGCCGACTTCTCCGTGACGCGCGCCCTGCTCAGGAAGGGACGTGCTTACGAGCAAGCCGTGAAGATGTTTGAACCCTACGAGCGGACCCAGGAGCCCAACCCGGGCGCCCGCGAGGCGATGCGGCGGATTGCCGAGCGCGCCTGGCAGACCAGCCAGCCCGCCTACGTCTTCGTGAACAACCGCCTGGAAGGCAACGCCCCCGCGACCATCGAGGCCGTGGCGGATTCCCTGGGAACGTGAGCCGATCGAGATCCTTGAGAGGAGGACTGGCGTGAGCGTGCTGGCGACGGCAGGCAAGGCGATAAGCCAACATCCGGTTGGGGGCGAAGAGCGGTGGGTCATCCCCGGGGCGAGCTGGAACGACTACCAGACGCTGGCCAGGCTGCTTCCCGCGACGTTCCGGCTGGCCTACGATGGGAGCAACCTGGAGATGATGGTCACCGGCACGTTGCACGAGGACTATGCCGACACGCTCGATGCCTTCTTCAAGGCAGTGGCCGGCGCGCTCAATATCCCGTTCAAGCCGTATGGTTCGGCGACCTGGGATTACCCCGAGGTCGAGCGGGGAATCCAGGCAGACCGGTGCTATTACCTCGACCCTGCCAAGATCAAGGCCGGCTATCGAGGCAGGGCGAGGAAGTCCAACAAAAACAAGGACTACCCCGCGCCCGACCTGGCCATCGAGGTAGACATCTCTCGCCCCAAGGCCGACCGAGAGAGCATCTACGCCGCTCTGAGGGTGCTCGAAATCTGGGTCTTCGACGGCAAGCGGGTGAAGATCAGCCGGCTGGGGAAAACCGGCCGATATCGCCGTGTGGAGCGGAGCGGCTTTCTCCCCTTGCGCGCCGCGCGGATCACTCCGTGGGTCCTCGATCCTCAGCCCGCCGGTTACGACGAATGGATACAGCGCATTCGGTCATGGGCGCGGGAGACTCTGGGATGACGGTCGCCCACCATCGAGAGACACTGGCGCTCTCGGCTGTCAATCCAGTCTCGGTTTCACTTCCAAATCAAGGAATAGGAAGATCAGGACCTGGCGATCTGATCTTCCAGGGAGACGATCCGGTGGACCGGAACCGGACGGCCAAGCCGGAAGCTCCGCAGGGCCTGAAACGCGGGAGAAAGCTCGAACCGCACGCACGTCCATTCCAGGGCCCGAACCACCTGGTCTTCCAGGGCGGTGGGATCCATGGTCACCCGGGCGTTGATGATCAGTTCGGCGTCGCTGGCTCGCCCGCCGGAGGGGAGCGACAGTTCGACGTCCCCGCGGCGGTCGACCAGGTTCACCA